>WJMB01000175.1 GCA_014728185.1 Candidatus Coatesiibacteriota bacterium | reverse complement strand
TTATTTCGCGAATTCGCCATGCGAATTCGTCATCGGCATGGTGGCAGGTGGACGATCCGCTGGGGTTGGAGCGGATGGATAGTCCAGTGAGTACCGCGTCGTTGAAACCAGCAACCGGGAGGCTGTGGTGCGCCAAGTGCTCAAAAACACTGTCATGATCATCCTCGCGGCGGCTCTGGCCGTCGGCGCCCTGGAGCTCTCCGTGGTCGACGCCGGTTCCCGTCGTGCCGGCCTGGTCGAAGCCGTCGACAATCGGGGCGACGCAGTCGGGGCCGAGCGGGCGACGGCGGCCCTGCTCGCGGCCTTCACCGACGGCAACCCGGGTCGCCTTGTTTGGAGCGGCGGTGTGGAGCCGGTCTGGGGGCCGACGGTCTCCGAGGTGCCGCCGGCCTGGTTCGGACCCTTCCTCGAACGGGCATCCGAGTACGGCGCCGCGGCGACGATCTTCCTCTTCCTGCAACCGGAGGACCGTTGGCGGCTCTACCTGGTGAGCGCCGACGGCGAGGTTTTCGAGGAGCGAACCCTGGTGGGCTCCTACGACGACGTGATGCCCCGCCTGACGGCCATCGCCGTCTCCGCCTTCCACGGGCGCTTTCCCATAGCCGTCGAGGTCGGCGTCCGCCACGGCCGCCTGCGGGTCACCTGCGATCAGCCCGGCTACAGCATCAGTGTCGACGGCAGCTCCGGCGGACTTGTTCCCAGCGAGGGGATCGAGTTCGTCCTGACCCCGGGCCGCCACAGCTTGGTGCTCTACGACGACTCCGGCGAGGCGGTGCGGACGCGCAGTGTGGAAATACTGCCCGACGAGACCACCTGGGCATCCTTCAACGTCGGGCCGAGTTACGAGGAGGACGACGATTACGACGGTCCCAACCTGATGGGCTGCCTTTTTGACGCGT
The DNA here is from genome assembly GCA_014728185.1 of Candidatus Coatesiibacteriota bacterium. Taxonomy (GTDB): domain Bacteria; phylum RBG-13-66-14; class RBG-13-66-14; order RBG-13-66-14; family RBG-13-66-14; genus WJMB01. The sequence goes on along the minus strand of WJMB01000175.1, from coordinate 10,163 downwards.
TCTTCTCAGCCCTCTGCGGCTCCAACGGCAACGGCGATGATGACGACGACGATGATGATAACGGCGAGGTCTGGGGTCCCGATCGCGACAATGACGACGACGATGATGACAAGACCGACTCGCCGGGCTCTTCCATCTGGGGTCCCGGATAGACTCCATCCGTACTGACCGGCGTGGGGTTAATGACCACACCGCGGCGGGATCATGGGGCGAAAAGCCCCGGTCCCGCTTTTTCCTCATCCTGTACCAAATCCATAACTCCATGAAAATTCGACGTTAATATTGTCAACTCCGGCGACGGTATCTGGCATGCTTTTTGCACATTAATAGTGTGTGCTTGGTCTGGAACAGGAGATATCCCGACCGCTATTCGAAATCATATTGGTTTTTCTTATGGCGCCTGAAACGATGAGGTATGATCGTATCACTCATCATTGAAGCGGAAGCGTAGCCTAAGGGATTGTAAAATCTCACTTGTGGGCTCGCTTGGCGGATAATAAAGCAGCGTGTGTTTGAAGCCTTTCGCAGAGCAGATATCAAGACCCTTTCCTCTTGGTAGCTCTCTGTAGTTACCGATGTTGGTCCGCTTCGTGTAACTAGTCCGCCACTGCTTGCCAGCTCGCCGAATCCGATTGCCTTGTCATTATCGAAGGGATCACTTAGCAGCAATGGAGCAAAGTATTGCTGGATAACATTTTGATAAAAGCAGTTAGCGGGAAAGCAGGCTTGCACATCGAGCGAACTGTTTGTAGCGGGTACGTGGATTTGCACATTTTTCAGATGCCCGTATAGACGCCTCGGAGCTCAAAAAACTGCTTGGCGCAATTGGTCTCGATGACGCCGCTTCGATTTCTAGCAACCTATTAACATCTATATAGCGAGTGAGCATCGAAGGGCTTAGGTTGTAGGCCAAACTTTCTTCGGTATAGCCTAGTATCAGCCGCTTTTTCGAGGTGGGTACGTGTTTCGAGTTGGAGTTGGTTGGTCCGGGATCGTGGGAGATGCTTTCTATAAAGATGCCAGCCTGTACCAGTATTCTCCCCACGCAAACCGAGTATACTTGTCGGAATTGAGTTTTGAGACTATCTTTATCGATGTTGGATGGGAAAAACGAGGCACCCCTTCGGCTGATTCAACGTTTTTCAACCGGTTGACGGTTTTCAGATTCCAAGTGAGGTAACGATGCAAAGCAACCGCAAGCTTCTTTTAACGGTCCTGATGCTGACGCTGCTCGCGGCGACGGCGGCGCCGGCATCGAGCTGGACCCTGCCTGCGCTGGTCAATGACACGGCACACGACGACCTGCTCGAAGGCTACGGCACCACTCCGCTGTTGCAGGGTCCCGACGGCGACCTGCACGTTGTCTATCACGCCGATCTGGTCCCCGGCGACAGCTCCAATCGCGAGGTCTATTATGTTCGCTTCGACGGCTCCTGGAGCGAACCCGAGCGCCTCTCTTTCGGAGACGGCGTCTCCCACTGCCCGGCAATGAGCATCGACGACGCGGGCAATATCTATGTCTTCTGGTACGACACCCGCAACAGCGTCTACTACGACCTGTACTGGAATCGCTTCGATGCCGCCGCCGGTGAGTGGGTCGGAGAAGAGGCGCTGATGGTCGACTCCGGAGTCCATTATGTCCATCCGGTCACGCTGGTCGATCAACAGAATAATGTGCATCTCTTCTGGAGCGAAATCCAACCCAGCTTACATTATGAGATTTTTCACAACACCTACCAGGACGGATCCTGGGGTACACCAGAGCAGATTACAAACGCAGGAACGGGCTGGCGCACACATATTCGTGCTGTTCTTGATGACGATGGTAGTATCCATATAGCATGGAGTGACGTGATCAATCCCCCCACAGAACCCTGGATGGTTTATTACCGACATCTTTCTCCCTCCGGGCAATGGGGGCAGCCCGTGGAGCTGGGCGTCGGCCAGGCCGTCGATATCGATCTCGACAACGGTTACCTCTACCTGATCTCCAACTGGCCCTCCAGCCTGCCTGACGGCTTCTTCCAGCTCTTCTATTCAGTCAAGGATCTCGGCGCCGCCGATGATGACTGGATATTTAAATGCAGACCAGTTCATCTGAATGACAGCTATAAAAACACAAAACCAACCCTCGAAGCCGGCTACGATGGTATGCGGCTCGTCTGGCGGCGCCATCTCAACGATGACAACACCATCATGGAGACCAAGATCGGTCCCCATGGGATCTCCAGTCCCCGCGAACTCAGCCAGGACGACGGATACTACGGCGGGCCGCGCATGACGGCGGGCGAGGACGGCACTTACCATCTTGTTTACAGCTATTCACCCGACGGGGCGGGCGGTTACGATCTCTATTACATGAAAGACGAGAATCCCGTCAGCGCTCGGCTACCAGAACAGGGCGCCGCAGTACACGCTCTGGAGGGCCTGTACCCCTCGCCCGTTCACGGCGCTGCCACGGTGGGGCTCAATCTCCCGGCAACAAGCTCCGTCGAGCTGGCCGTCTACGACCTGGCCGGCCGGCGGGTGAGTACCATACATTCCGGCAGCCTCAGCGCCGGTCGCCATGAGCTTCCTCTGGACGCCGCCGGACTCTCCAGCGGGGTCTACCTGCTCAACCTGCGCACCGACGCGGGCAATGAAACCACCCGCTTTGTCGTTGAGCGCTGAGCGTAGGGATCAACCAGCAAACAACATGACAAAGGCGCCGTCGCACGGCGCCTTTGTTTGGAGTTATTCGATGTGGATCGTCAGCCTTCAAACAGAAGTCTTCGGGTTTGTCCCGAACGATTTGACGAGTTGATACCCGAAGACCATAGAGCTTTCAAGTAGCGCCTTTCACATCAGTCGGTAAAAGGTATGGTAAACCACGGCTGCGCCTTGACTCGACGGCGCCCGTATGCTAACCTACCGTCCCGCCGATTACGTTAAAATCAGGCGGTTTGATCCACGTCAAAATCTCGTTGTGAAAGAGGCGCGATGAACATCCTGGTGCTCAATTGCGGTAGCTCCTCGGTCAAGTTCCAGCTCCTGGACATGACCGAAGAACGTTTGTTGGCCAAGGGTTTGGTGGAGCGCATCGGCGCCGGACAGGCCCGGGTCAAGTACAAGACGCCCGCGGGCAAGCTGACCCGCGAGCCCAATGAAATCACCAACCACACCACGGCGGTGGCCTATGTCCTGGAGCTCTTGACAAAGGGCGGGCAGGCCGTCGTCGACTCCCTCGACGACATCGCCGCCGTCGGCCACCGCGTGGTCCACGGCGGGGAGCGCTTCGCCGACAGCACCCTGATCACCGACGAGGTCTACGGCAAGATCGAGGACTGCATCCCCCTGGCTCCGCTGCACAACCCGGCCAACCTCAAGGGCGTGGACGCAGTCACGGACATCCTGCCCCGGGCGCCCCAGGTGGCCGTTTTCGACACCGCCTTCCACCAGACGATGCCCGAGACCAGCTACCTCTACGCCCTGCCCCGCTGGACCTACGAGCGCTACCGTATCCGGCGCTACGGCTTTCACGGCACCAGTCACCGCTACGTCGCGGCGCGCTGCGCCGAAAAGATGGGCCTGCCCGTCAATAAGGACGAGGGAACTCCCAAGCTGGTCACCTGCCACCTGGGCAATGGCGCCTCCGTGGCCGCCGTCATGGGCGGCGAGAGCGTCGACACCTCGATGGGCTTCACCCCCCTCGAGGGCCTGGTGATGGGCAGCCGCTGCGGCGACATCGATCCGGCCATCCCCCTGTTTCTGCAGAACAAGGAGAACCTGGACGCCAAAGAGGTCGACGCCCTGCTCAACCGCCAATCCGGCGTGCGCGGCCTCTCCGACGGCAAGTACATCGACATGCGCGACATCGAGGATCGCTACTTCGAGAACGATCCCGAATGCGTCAGGATCCTCCAGATCTACTGCTACCGCATCACCAAGTATATCGGCGCCTACGCCGCCGCCATGGGCGGCCTCGACGCCGTCGTCTTCACCGCCGGCGTCGGCGAGAACTCGCCCATCGCCCGGACCCTGACCTGCAAGCCCCTGGCCTTTCTCGGGCTGGAGCTCGACGAGAGCCTCAACACCGACAAGGCCCACCCCGGCTCGGGCTACGAAGGCCCCGTGACCACTCCGGACAGCGGCGTCGCCGTCTGGGTGGTGCCGACCAACGAGGAGCTGGTCATCGCCCGGGACACCCGCGCCATCTGCGCCGGTTGAGCCCCATACCGACGATGTACCGCGTTATTCGAAGCTGACGGCCTTGCCAACTTGAGTAAATACTGGTAAGGTTCTGCTTCGTTGACAGGTGGTTCGATCGCACGGATCGGACGCCGCCCGCAGGCAGCTCACCCGCATGGCATTCCGGCCTCGACCGCCGGTTAGACCGGTTACCCGTCGCATTAAGTTCGATGTCAATCAGCGCCCCTCGCGCCGTCGAAGCCTTGACCCTTTACCGATACCCGCAAGGAGTAAGCATGGCCGTTCCCAAACGGCGGAAGTCCCGCTCCAAACGCGACATGCGTAAAGCCCACTGGGTTCGCAAGATCGCCGTCCCCAGCCTGACCACCTGCCCCAACTGCGGCGCGGCCAAGCTGCCCCACCGCATCTGCGCCGCCTGCGGACACTACAAGGGCCGCCAGATCATCATCCCGGTCAAGCAGGAAGAGTAGGACCGCCCCAGCGTTTCCGTCGGGACTCGACCTTGTCGCGGTCCCGTCCTCCCCATACCGCCCGGGAGATCCGGTAATCCCCGATCCCCCGGGCGCGCCCCAACGGTATCTCCATGCCCCGACCCGTCCCCGCCGCCGACGGCCGCTCCCCCATCGCCCTGGACGTGATGGGCGGCGACAACGCCCCCGGGGCGATCATCGCCGGGGCCGCGCTGGCGCGCAGGGCCGGGGTTGGCGAACTGATCCTGGTCGGTCACCGCGAGGAGGTCACCGCGGAGCTGCGCCGTCAGGGTATGGACCCCACCGACTGGCGCATCGAGCACGCCGCCCAGGTCGTGGCGATGGACGAGTCGCCCACCTACGCGCTCAAGCGCAAGCGTGAGGCCTCGATCTCCGTGGCCACTCGCCTGGTAAAGAACGGCGCGGCGGCGGCCCTGGTTTCCGCCGGCTCGACCGGCGCCCAGGTCGTCAGCTCGATCCTCCACCTGGGACGCCTGCCCGGCATCGAACGCCCGGCCATCGCCGTGGCCGTGCCGGCAACCCACGGCTGGAGCGTGCTCATCGACGCCGGGGCCAACGAGCAGAACCGGGCCAGCCACCTGGTCGGCTTCGCCGTGATGGGCTCCCTCTACCTGGAGACGGCCTTCGACGTCGAGAACCCCCGCGTCGGTCTGGTCTCCATCGGCGAAGAGCCCACCAAGGGCAACGACATGGTTCGCGAGGCCTACAATCTGCTGGCCGCCAAGTCGGGCATCAACTTCACCGGCATGGTCGAGGGTCGGGGGCTCTACACCGGCGGCGCCGACGTGGTGGTCTGCGACGGCTTCGTCGGCAACGTGCTGCTCAAGTTCAGCGAGTCCGCGGCGCGCTGGGTGGCCCACCACCTGCGCGAGGGTATGCGCCGCCGCCCCCTGGCGACCCTGGGCGGCCTGCTGATGAAGCCGGCTTTCCGCCACTTCAAGCAGGTGGCCGGGGCTTCCTCCATCGGTGGCGCGCCGCTGCTCGGCGTCCGGGGGATCAGCATCATCGCCCACGGCTCCTCGAACGCCGAGGCGATCATGAACGCCTGCAAGGCCGCCCGACACCTGGTCGACAGCGAGATCAACCGCCGGATCAGCGAGAAGATGGCCCTGGGCGACGGGGACTGACCAGGCGCAGCCCGCGGCCGGCCGCGCCGGGGCCGTCTGTACAACTCCCAAGGCTGTCCCGGCGGCACTTGACGCCACTTACAGCTAGCGACATTCGACGCCAAGACGACACGCCATCGGAAAACGAGCCCGTGCCCCAGAGAGGTGAGATCATGGCCCACGCCGGCATCATCGGAATCGGTTCCTACCTGCCCGAGAAGGTTCTGACCAACCAAGACCTGGAAGAGATCGTCGAGACCTCGGACGAGTGGATCCGCACCCGCACCGGGATGCGCGAGCGGCACATCGCCGCTCCCGATCAGTCCGCCAGCGATCTGGCCTTCATCGCCGCCCAGGCCGCCCTGGAGACCGCCGGTATCGCCGCCGATCAACTCGACGCCGTCGTCCTGGCCACGGTCTGTCCGGACTACCTCTTCCCCTCGACGGCCTGCGTGCTGCAGGACAAGCTGGGGGCGAAAAAAGCCGGAGCCTTCGACCTCTCGGCGGGCTGCGCCGGTTTCGCCAGCGCCCTCTCCGTGGCCGACGCCTACATCAAGAGCGGGATGATGGAGAACATCCTGGTCGTCGGTGTCGAGGTTCTTTCGCGCGTTACCAACTGGGAGGACCGCAACACCTGCGTCCTCTTCGGCGACGGCGCCGGGGCGGCCGTGGTCAGCGCCGTGGACGAGGAGGGCCTGCTGGCCGATTTCATCAAGGCCGACGGCTCCGGCGGACCCTTCCTGATCCAGCCCGCCGGCGGCTCGGCCAATCCGGCCACCCACGAGACCGTGGACAAGAAGATGCACTACGTCCACATGTCGGGCCAGGATGTCTTCAAGAGCGCGGTGCGGGCGATGGTCGAGGGCGCCCGGGCGGTGCTCGAGCAGGCCGGTTTCCAGAGCGAGGACATCGACCTGCTGGTTCCGCATCAGGCCAACATCCGCATCATCGAGGCCGTGCGCAAGCGCCTGGATGTCCCCCCGGAGCGGGCCTTCGTCAATATCGAGCGCCAGGCCAACACCTCGGCGGCCACCATCCCCATCTGCCTCGACGAGGCCTACCGTTCGGGGCGTCTCAACCGGGGCGATCTGGTCTGCACCACCACTTTCGGCGCCGGTTTCGCCTGGGCGGCGAACCTCTTGCGCTGGATCATCTGACACCGCGATCCCGGGGGATGTATCATATAAGGTAGACAGGGGGATTTCCACGGCAGTTCACCCCAGCAAAAGGACCCCCATGCGAATCGTGCTTCCGGCCCTGCTGGCCCTGACGCTCATCGCCGGCTCGGTTCAGGCCGAGCCCGTCGAGGCGCGCGACGTCGACCCGCCGACCACCCGGGTCGGCATTCACATCGGCCTGGGCCTGGGCTACCGCAACGTCTTCAGCGACACCCTTCCCCAGGGCGCAGATCAGTCCTGCTGGCTGGGCCGTTTCGAAATCGGCCTTTCCTACGCCAAGATCATCGGCGTCAAGTTCCAGCTCGGCATCGGCACCTTCGACTGGACCATCGAGGAGGACCGCGCGGTCCCGATGGGCCACTACCTGCAGAGCGTGGATCTCTACACCCTGATCCCCCTGGGCGAGCGCTGGCGCTTGCGCCCGGCCGCCGGTTACACCTTCTCCTCCAACCTGGTCGACTCCCAGGGTACCGGCTTCGGCGACGCCCAGGGCTTTCATCTCCAGTTGGCCGGTGAGTTCCAGCTCAAAGAAGTCCTCTGGCTCAGTGCCGGCGTCGGTTACCACCTCACCGGCGAGTACGCGGATATCGACATCGACGAGCCCGAGGTGATCATTCCCGACAGCGTCGACGCCCAACACCTGGACATGTTCTTCCAGGTCGTGTTCAGCCTCGAGTAAAACGAGTCCATCCCAAACCCCAACCCCAGCCACCGCCAATCATGAAAATCGCCGCGCTCTTCCCCGGTCAGGGTTCCCAGGAGGTCGGCATGGGCCGCAGCCTTTACGAGGCGCTGCCCACGGCCCGCCGCCTCTTCGACACCGCCGACGAGGTCCTGGGCTATCCCCTGACCCGACTTATGTTCGAGGGTCCCGCCGAGGAACTCACCGCCACCGAGAACACCCAGCCCGCCATCTACCTCGCCAGCTACGCCGCCTGGGCCTGTCTGCGCGAGAAGCTGCCCGCGCTGTCCTGGGACAGCGCCGCCGGACACTCCCTGGGCGAGTACTCGGCCTACGCCGCCGCCGGAACCCTCAGCTTCGAGGACGGCCTGCGCCTGGTCCGCCGCCGCGGAGAGTTGATCCGTGACGCCGCCCACGACAACCCGGGCACCATGGCCGCCCTGATCGGCCTGGACGAGGAACGGGTTATCGCGCTGCTGGCCGAGCTGCCCGATCCGCGACCCATCGAGCTGGCCACGATCAACTCCCCGGTGCAGATCGTCGTCGCCGGCAAGCGCGCGGCCCTGGAGGAGTTCGTCGAAAGCGCCAAAGAGGCCGGCGCCAAGCGCGCCGTGGTCCTGGACGTCAGCGGACCCTTCCACACCAGCTTCATCGCCGAGGCCGGACGCCGTCTGACCGCTGAACTGGAGAACCTGGAGCTCAGCGAGCCGGCTTTCCCCGTGGCGACCAACGTCACCGGCGCGCCCGCCGCCGACGTCGCGGAGATCAAGGACACCCTGGCCCGCCAGGTGGCCGAGCCTGTGCGCTGGCTGGACTGCGCCCGCCACCTCGTCGACCGTGGCGTCGAGCTCGCCGTCGAGTTCGGCCACGGCCGGGTGATCGCCGGTTTGATGAAGCGCTCGGCCAAAGGTCTCCAGGTCCTGAGCCTGGGCGATCCCGAGGGCCTGGAAAAGACGGCGAGTATCCTGACCCAGTCCTGAGTCGCACAGCGCTATTTCATCATGATGCTCATCAGGATGCCTAGATGACGAGTACCCACCCACAGCCTCTGCTCAACAAAAAGAACCGGTGTGCTCGTCTGAGCTACTGGCTGCTGGCGACTGCCATCTTCGCCGCGCTCTTATTCAGTGTTGTCCTGCATTACGTTTGGGGTCCCCGTGTCTCCACATCACTTGCCTACTTCACGGTAGATCATGCGAATCTGAGTAGCGAAAACGGCTTCTCCGACGAGGGCCGGTTTGCCGGTCTGGAGTTCGATCTCAAAGGCGCAGATGCCTGGAAAGTCTGCTCCGTTTACAGAGACGCCGCCTTTTACCTCATCCAGGCTCGAACTCTCAAGCCCACTCATTCGCCCTACAGCTTCCGGATGCTGGCGCCCTGGCTGGCCGGGGTGCTCCACCGGATCAGCGGTCTCGAACTACCCTACTGCTTCCTGGTCCTCAACCTGGCCGCCGTTCTTGCGGCCGCGTTGATCTTCACCGAGTATCTTCGTCGTTTCCACGGCTTCAATCACTGGATAGCCCTGCTGGGCGGTGTATTACTGGTAACCTCCAGCGGAGTGGTCCGCACGGTGCCCTTCCCCCTGGTTGATCCCCTTTCCTACCTCTGGGTGGTCTTGCTTTTCTGGAGTGTCAGACGGGGGAATATCAGCGCTTTCTTGGTTTTCTCCCTACTGGGTGTATTGACCAAACCGGTGTTGGCCTTTGGAGCTTTCCTCTGGCCAATCGTCCATTGGCCGAAGGATGCGCGGAACCCACGTCAATGGATATACGCTCTGGTCCCGGCCCTCGGCCCTGTGCTCTTCTTCGCATCCGTTCGCCTGATCTTCTCCGGCAATCTCGGCACAGTACATTACGGATACAATCTCCTCGAAGGCGAGTTGCCTAAATGCTTCGGTCGGCTGCTCTACTGGGAAGGGTTGCTGATGACAATGCTTCACTATTTTCTATCCTTCACCTTTATGTGGAGCGGGTTATTCAACCTTAATCGTGACAAGTTCCTCTTCAAAGCCTTCTTCACCGTCGTGATCCCGGTTACCGTCGCCGTATTATTGCTTTCCAGCCGGATCATCCGCCCGATGGGCATCCTTTACCCCGTCATCATTCCGTTGTTCCTGCTCTTCGTGCCCCGGATCAAGGCCCGCTTCGATAAAGCGTCGCAGTTGAAAGCTGAGTAAGGCGACGCCCGCGCGTTTCTACCCTAATCACCGAATCCCGACCAGGTAATCCCGCCTCGATATGCGAACTAAACCGGCGAACAGCCATACAGGTATGCGATGATCTCTCAGACCGTCAAAGACCGCCTGCCCCGCTATCTAGTCCTGGCCTTGGTGCTGCTCTGGGGTCTCTGGGCGGCGTTGAATTACAACCTCAACGAGGACGCCTTCATCTCCTTGCGCTACGTCGAGAACCTTATCGAGGGCGAGGGGCTGGTCTACAATCCCAGCGTACGCGACGAGGCCTATTCGAATCTCTTCTGGATCCTGCTGCTGGCCCTGCCGACGCTCTTGGGAGTCCCC
>WJMB01000174.1 GCA_014728185.1 Candidatus Coatesiibacteriota bacterium | reverse complement strand
GAGATCGACACCGGGCTGATCGTCACCTCGCGCAACCTGCCCGGGAACCTCAAGCCCGTGGACTCGGAATCGCGGCTGGAGATCCTGCGGCTGAGCAAGGAGATGGACGAGGACAACGAACCCATCGCCCTGGTCCAGCGTAAGACCAGGGTGGACACCGGCGAGACCTACGAGCGCCGCCTGTTCCTGCTGCACTACCGGCTGCCCGACTTCATCCGCTCCCTCTCCTGGGTGCCCCTGGTCGGCATCGGCTTCATCCTGATCTTCGGCGGCCTGGGCCTCTACGCCAACCACCGCTTCCGCCTCTCCCAGCAGCAGGCCATCTGGGTCGGGCTGGCCAAGGAGACCGCCCACCAGCTCGGCACGCCGCTGTCGAGCCTGCTGGGCTGGCTGGAGCTGCTCAAGGAAGACCCCCAGGGGGTAAGCGGGATCATCCCCGAGATGGCCTCGGACATCGAACGGCTCAACGCCATCGTCAACCGCTTCGCCGTAATCGGCTCGCCGCCGGAGCTCGAGGCGGTCCGCCCCCGGTTCGTGGTCCGGGAGGCCGTCGAGTACTGCCGCAAGCGGATCAGCCGGTCCAACGTTCTCGTGGAGACCGAGCTGGACGACGTGCCGCCGACGCCGCTCAACATCGTGCTCTTCGGCTGGGTCATCGAGAACCTGATCCGCAACGCCGCCGAGGCCGGAGCCCGCACCGTCACGGCCCGGGAGCGGCGCCTCGAGCAGACCGCCAACCCCCGGGCCACCCGACCCCGGGGGACCATCAAGGTCACCCTGAGCGACGTGGGCGGCAAGACGATCGTCAAGGTGATCGACGACGGGCCGGGGATGAGCCGCAGGCTGCGCCGCCACGCCTTCGACGCCGGTCACTCGACCAAGAGCCGGGGCTGGGGCCTGGGCCTGACCCTGGCCCGGCGGATCATCCAGGAGTACCACCACGGCAAGATCAGCATCCAAAGCGTTCCCGGCGAGGGCACGACCTTCATCATCGAGCTGCCCCAATCCCCGTCCGCTGAATCAGCGGAGGTTTAGAGCTTGGAAAAGAACCGCATCCTCTGGGTCGACGACGAGATCGAGCTGCTGCGCTCCCACCTGATGTACCTGCGCCGCCGCGATTACGACGTCGTCGGGGTGACCAACGGCGACGACGCGCTCACGGCGGTGCTCGAGCAGCGCTTCGACCTGGTGCTCCTCGACGAGCACATGATGGGCCTGACCGGCACCGAGACCCTGGCCGAGCTCAAGCGGGTGCGCCCCGAACTCCCCGTGGTGATGGTCACCAAGGGCGAGGAGGAGACGCTGATGAACGAGGCCTACGGCCTGGCCGCCGACGACTTCGTCGTCAAGCCGGTCAAGCCCAGCCAGTTGGTCAGCGTGCTCAAGCGCATCCTGGAGGCCCGGGCCCTGGAGACGGCCACGATGGTCGAGCGCTACATGAAAGAGCTGCGTCAGCTCGAGTTCTCCCGCGATGAGCTGGACCACGTCGACGACTGGCTCGAGCGCTACCTCAGTCTGGTCAAGTGGGACATCAAGCTCGAGGACGCCCGGGACCCGGGCCTCTTCGACCTGCACCACCAGGTGCTGCGCGAGGACAACGCCCACTTCGCCCGCTACATCATCCGGCACTACCGCGACTGGACGGCCGAAGACGCCGAACGCCCGATGATGGCCCCGGACATCCTGCCCCGGGTGGTGGCGCCCTTCATCACCGGCGAGCGTCCCGTCTTCTTCGTCGTCATCGACGCCATGCGCTACGACTGCTGGCTGCTCTTCCGGCGCCTGCTCGAGGCCGACTGGCTCATCGACGACTTCCCCTACCTGTCGATCATCCCCACCAGCACCAACTACGCCCGCAACGCCATCTTCGCCGGACTCTTCCCCGCCCAGATCGCCGAGCGTTACCCCGATTACTGGCAGGAGCGCTCCGAGGAGGACGCCAGCCTCAACAAGCACGAGTCCGATCTGATGCGGGCCTGTCTCGATCGTCTGGGGGTCAGGCTCACGCACAAGACCCGCTACAAGAAAGCCCGGGGGACCAGCGCCGACGCCGACATCGCCGAGCTCTTCCGGGGCTGGCGCGACCCGACCCTCTACGCCATGGTGATCAACTTCGTCGACGTGCTGACCCATGAGCGGGCCTACTTCGACGTCCTCAGCGAGATGAGCGACACGCCGCAGAGCTTCCGCACCGTGGCCGCGGCCTGGTTCGCCCACTCCCAATTGCTGGCCGGGCTCAAGGAGCTGGCCCGCCGCGACGTCACCGTGGTGATCACCACGGACCACGGCAGCGTGCAGACCCGCCGCGCCGTGATCGCCTACTGCGACAAGCGCACCACCAAGGGCCTGCGGCTCTGGTTCGGCCAGAACCTGCGCTACGAGGGCGAGGGGGCCTTGCTGATCGACCGCCCCAACGAGTGGATGCTCCCGGCGGAGACGATCGGCAAGAACTACCTCATCGCCCTGGAGGACTACAACTTCGTCTATTCCTACCGCCAGCACGAGCAGCGCCGTTTCTACGCCGGGGCCTTTCAGCACGGCGGACTGTCGATGCAGGAGATGATCATCCCCTGCGCAGTGCTGCACCCCAAGCGACACCGTTGAGGAACAACGTCCGAGGAGACCGATGAGCGACCCCGTCGCCCCCCTTGTCAAAGCCCTGACCGACAGCGCCCCGCCGCCGGGCACCCCGGTGCTGGTCGCCGTCTCCGGCGGAGCCGACTCCACCGCCCTGCTGCTATCCCTGCTGGAGTCCGGCCTCGAGCTGAGCGTCTCCGTGGCCCACTTCGACCACGGCCTGCGGCCCGACTCCACCCGGGACGCCTCCCAGGTGCTGGAGCTCTGCGAGCGCCTGGGCGTCAAGAGCTACTTCAAGCGCTGGCGCGGCAAGCTCTCCGGCGAGGCCGCCGCCCGGGAGGCCCGCTACCGCTTCCTGCGCCGTCTTTGCGCCGACGAGGGCTATCAACGCATCGCCCTGGGCCACACCATCGAGGACCAGGTCGAGACCCTGCTGGTCAACCTCAGCCGCGGCGCCGGCCTGGACGGCCTGGCCGGGATGAGCGTCGACGACGGCGAGCTCTGGCGGCCCTTCCTCGATCTGCACCACCGCGAGCTGCGCACCTACCTGCGCAGCCGGGACGTCGGCTGGATCGAGGACCCGACCAACCGCGACAAGGCCCTCTCGCGCAACCTGATCCGCCACCAGATCCTGCCGCTGTTGGCCCAGGTCAACCCCGAGGTAATCAATAATATCGCCCGGGCCTCGCGCATCCTCAGCCGGCAGCGCGACCACCTGCGCGGCCGCGGCGGTGAGATCGCCGATGAGGCCTATCTCGACCAGGGACCCTGGGGGCGGGTCTACAGCATCAATGTGCTGGCCAAGGAGCACGAGGCCCTGCTCTTCGAGGCCCTGCGCTCGATTTGGGCCACCGCCGTGGGCTGGCGCGGCTACCTGACCAGCGGCCACCTGGTGGAGATGGTCGAACTCGTCAAGGGCCGTCACAACCAGGGCGCCGTGGACCTGCCCCGCCGCCTGCGTCTGCGTCGCAGTTGGCACCGACTCTGCCTGGGTCCGCGCCGCATCCCCGCCCCGCCGGAGCCGCTGACCCTGGAGGCTCCGGGCCGCTGGCAGTGGGGGCGCTACGACGTCGTCCTCGGCAGCGGCTCCGCGCCGAGCCCCCTGGGCCACCTGCCCCTCTCCGATTCCGACCTGCCGCTGACCCTGCGCAGCCGCATCGACGGCGACGCCCTGCGCCTGAGCGGCGTGGGGACCAAGAAGCTGAAGAAGATCCTCTCCGAGAACCGCCTACCCGCCTGGGAGCGCGAGCACCTGCCCGTGGTCGCTGACGATGAGGGACCGCTGTGGATCCCCGGCGTGGCCCGCGACGAGCGCGCGCCCACCGACGGTGACTTCAAACTGGTGCTCAGCGACCGCACCGCGCCGCGCCCGGCCGTGGAGACCGAACCCGAGGCGCGATTTTAGCGGGGCCGGCGGGCACAGCTCGACAATCCGGGCGGGGCGATGAACCCCGCCCGCTGTTCTATCGATCCGGATGGAGGCAGCGGTTCAACGGACCGCTCGGACAGACGGCCCAGTCGGTCCTCCTCGGTGTTGGCGTCATTGAGCGCCGCGGCTATCGGGCCGGGACCATCGATCCGCCGATGAACACCCTTGGCCATTCAGGAAACGGGCGGACCTGAAGGCCCGCCCGTACACCGATATCCTCGTAGCCGCAAAAGGACCGGTCAAGCCGGCCCTTTTGCATGAAAAACACTGGTTATTCAACCCCGGCGGGTCTAGAAGCTCAGCACGGACTGGATCTTGTCCAGGATCATCAACACGCCCAGGGCCACCAGCAGCAGACCGCCGACGATCTCGATGACCTTCATGTGCTTCTTGACCTTCTCGAAGAAGTTGAAGAAGAAATCCACGGCCAGGGCGGTGAGAATGAAGGGTATGCCGATGCCGATGCCGAAGGCGGCCAGCAGGATCACCGCGCCCCAGATGTTGGACTGCAGCGCCATGCCGATGATCCCGCCCAGGAAGCCGCCGGTGCAGGCGCTGAAGGCGAAGGCGAAGGTCAGACCCATCAGGAAGCTGCCGATCAGGGTGCCGCTCTTACCCTTGAATCCACCGCCGCCGCCAATGTAGTTGAGCACGGGGACCTGGACGAAGCCGGTCATGTGCAGGCCGAAGAGGACCACGATGTGCCCCAGCACCATGAAGAAGATGCGGCGGAAGGGGCTGCCCGGGGCCATGTTTACGCCGATCAGGCCGAAGACCACCCCCAGCAGCATATAGACGACCAGCACGCCGAAGAAGAAGAACAGCGCGTTGGAGAACATCTTGCGCAGGTTG
>WJMB01000173.1 GCA_014728185.1 Candidatus Coatesiibacteriota bacterium | reverse complement strand
GTAATCGACCAGGCAGTTCCAGGCGGCGATGCGCCGCTCACCGGGGTCGATGCTTGTGCGGCCGACCTCGCCGAAGAGGGCGGCCGATTCGGCCAAACGGCCCAGATCGTGCAGGCAGAGAGCCCGAGCCAGGGTGACCTGAAAATGGTGGGGCGCTTCGCCGACCTCCTCGAAGACGTCCAGGGCCAGTTGGTAGTCACCGGCGGCGGCCCAGAGGTAGCCCAAAGCGATCCGCCCGCGCTGCGGGACGATGTGGGCGGCGTCCAGGATGTCCTCGAGCAGCAGGGCGGCCTGGGTGTACTCTTCAGAGCGGACCCGACCGACCAGCTCCTCGTACTGCTGGGGCGTGCCCAGGCTCAGATCGGCGAAGATCAGGTTGCGCGCCTTCTGGACGTAGAAGGCCTGGGCCTCTACGGCGGCCGAGGCGCCGCTCAGAACCAATGGGATCAACACGATCCATCGCAGTCGCCGCATGGCGTTCACCGGGGGTTGAAGATCATTGCGGGGCTTGGGCCTCGACGATCTCGGGGGGATCCACAACGATTAAACGCTGTTCGAGGTCGATGCGTTTCACGAAACGACGGATGAAGGGGATCAGCAGGGTTTGCTCGCCGACGACGGTCATCACGTCGTTGGCTCCGCCGACGCCCTCCTCCAGGGCATCCAGGACGCCCAGCTCCGTGCCGTCTTCGTCGACGACCCGGCAGCCCAGGAGCTGGTAGACGTAGTAGTCGCCGGGAGCGGGATCGGGCAGCTCCCCGGCGGGGACCGACGCCGTGGAGTTGCTGTAGCGGCGCGCCTCCTCGGGGCTCGCGCAGCCCACCGGTCTGACGTAGAGACGTCCGCCGCCGTCGACGCGCCAGGAGTCGATCTTCACGGTGCGCGGCTTCCCGCGGCCTTCCAGTCGCAGGGTGCGGAATCGTTTATAGAACTCCAGGCCGCCGTCGTTGTAGGCGCGGAAGAGCAGCTCGCCCTTGAGGCCCCAGGGGCGGCCCAGGCGGCCGATCTCGACCAGAAGACGATCCTCGGCGGGTGGGTTCATCGCGGCGGTGTCGCTTGGGAGTTGGTTGAGAGTTGATTGGATGGTTGCGAGCGGCGGAGCGGTTCCCGCCCGGGATTGTTAGAGCTTATACCCCTCGGCGGGAAAAATCCAGTGCGTGGAGGCTGCGACCCGTGTCCGCTGGGCGGAAAAAAACGAACGGACCGCCCGTGAGCGGCCCGAGCGTCAATGGTCGACGGCCCGGTGTTGCGGTGTGGCGGGTCGACGCTAGATGAGCCCCAGGCGCTTGAAGATGTTGCGCACCTGGTTGGAGGGCTGGGCACCGTGACCGAGCCAGCGCTTGGCGGCGTCTTCATCGACGACCATGGTGCTGGGTTCGGTGCGCGGGTTGTAGTGTCCGATCTCTTCGATGACCTTGCCGTCGCGCTTCTTGCGGTTGTCGGTGACCACGATGCGGTAGGCCGGCTGGTTGGTCGCGCCGAAACGCTTCAGGCGGATGATGGTAGACAACGTGTCGCTCCTTGACTAACCGGCGCCGGGGATTCGTGGCGATTCGTCCGTACCGGTCGGGATGTTCGCTTGGCTTGGATGGGGTTGTGCAATACCCTAACGGGGTCGAAGCGACGCGCGCTCCGTCCCGGTTTGCTCCGGATCCTCCACGGTTCGCCGCGGGGCGTGGTACTCACGGCGCGGCGGCGGGAAAGCGGGCGTATCTTACGATAGCGGCCCGGCGGCGTCAAGGGCGGGTTTTTTCCGACCGCTCCGCTCCGATGCGGGCCTGAGAATCTCTTGAGGCCTGAAGGGCCTGAATTATCGGCTGATAATAGAGAAGCGCACGGGAGAGCGGAGCATCCCCCGGCTGCGCGTATGATCGGCGCGTCGGTCTTCTCGGTTGACTTGACTGCGTTCCGACCGCTATCATCCCACAGATGGAGGATAACCACGGGACTTCTCGACGCTCCCCGCGCAGTGCCGGCCACCCTCG
Source organism: Candidatus Coatesiibacteriota bacterium (assembly GCA_014728185.1). Classification (GTDB taxonomy): domain Bacteria; phylum RBG-13-66-14; class RBG-13-66-14; order RBG-13-66-14; family RBG-13-66-14; genus WJMB01. Next base: position 11,364 of record WJMB01000173.1, on the reverse strand, counting down.
GCTCTCTCGGCACCTAGAAGCATAGCGATCGGATCATGGCGATGCTAAAAAATCTGAACCGCGGCCTTTGGTTGTTGTTGATCCTGTCGGTCGGCGCCGTCTCGGCGAGCACCCTGGCCCTGGAGACCGCCGCCGAGCTGCCCGAGCTGATCGAGCTTCCCGAGCTCGATCCCGGGGATTCCGGTCCCGAGCTGGCCCGGACGGCCTGGAGCCGCTACCTGACCGGCGCGCGTCCGACGGAGCTCTTGGAGATCGTCGAGGGCGCCCTGCCCACCGCCGACGACGCCTCGACGGCGGCCCTCAGCGAACTGGCCGGGCTGATCCACCAGGGGCTGGCCCACTACGAGGAGGCCTTCAGCCACTTCGGCGCGGCGGTGCGTTTCGACCCCGGCCGGCCGGAGAACCTGATCTACCTGGAGCGCCTGCGGATGCTCTCCGCCGAGTTCCCCGAGGGCGGCTCCCGCCTGGGCGCTCTGCTGCGCGAGGTGCTCGAGGATCCGGCCCAGGGCTGGGAGGTGCGCTCCTGCGCCGCCCGGCTGCTGGCCGAGGGCCTGCGCGGCGGCGGCGATCCGGCGGCCGCCTCGGCGCTGACCCGGGAGCAGGGCTATCTGGAGCGCTTCAGCTTCCTGGGGCCCTTCGACAACGAGAACGAGGCCGGTTGGGCCGAGGCCTACGGTCCCGAGCTCGACGGCCGGGTCGATCTCGCCGCCCGCTATCCGGGCAAGCGTGTCGAGGTGGGCTGGCGCGAGCTGCCCCGCCCGGCCTTCGAGGTCGACGGCTCCGAGCTGCGGCCCTTCTACGGCACCCTGCGCCTGGCCGGGGTGGCCTACCCGGACAGCCAGGTCTGCGGCTACCTGGTCACCTACGTGCGCCTCGACGAGACCCGTGAGGTGGTCTTCAACCTGGGCGCCGGAGGGGCCTACAAGCTGTGGATCGACGGCGCCGAGGTCCTGGCCGACGATGTCTACCGGCCCTGGACCCACCCCGACACCGCCGCCGCCGGGTTGGTGCTGTCTGCGGGTTGGCACGAGGTGCTCATCAAGGTCTGCTGCGACGTCGGCGGCTGGGCGGCCACCCTGCGCACCACGACGTCCGCGGGCGAAGCCCTGGTCCTCGAACACGCCCCCCGGCCCCCGGCGGGTTGGCGTCGACCGGCGGCGCCGGAGGTTTCAGCCTCCGACGGCGGTCACTACGCGACGCTGGAGGAAGCCGCCGAGGCCGGCAACGCCCTGGCCTGCTACTATCTGGGTCATCTCGAGGTCATCCAGCGCCGCGCCGATTCCGACGAGCAGCGCCACCGCGAGCTCTTCCTCCGCGCCAAGCAGCTCGCCGCGGCCTTCCCCGCCGGGATAGGCTGGGCCCCGGCCTGCTACGAGTACGGCCTTTACGAGACCGACTTCAACTTGGCCCGCGAGGCCTATCTGGACGCCCTGGATCTCGATCCCGACTACGTCGAGGCCTACATCGTCCTGGCCGATCTCTACACCAACCTGCGCCGCCCCGACGAGGTGCTGGACCACGCCGAGGCCGGTCTGGCGGTCAACCCGGACTGCCTGCAGTTGCTGTTGATCAAGGAGACCCAGCTCGCCGAGCGGGAGTACCAGCTCGAGCGCAGGGCCGTGCTTGACCGGATGCTCGAGTTGCACCCGGGCTACCTGCCCGCCCTGGATGAGCTGGCGGCCTACGGCGCCAACCGCCTGAGCCTCGGGGAGCGTTTGGACATCTACGGCTCCATGCTCGAGGGCGACGCCGGCAGTGACGCCGCCGTGACCGGAATCCACAACCTGCTGGTCGCCCGGGGCGACATCGTCGGCGCCCTGACGGTCCTGGAGGACTACCGGCCCCTGGCGCCCTTCGAGGGCTGGCCCCTGCGCTACCAGAGCGAGCTGCTCTTCGACCACGGCCGCTACACCGAGGCTCGCGCGGTCTACGACGCGGCGCTGGAGCTCTGTCCCGACGACGCCGAGATGCTGGCCCGCCGCGCCCGCTGCCTCTGGGAGCTGGGCGACCACGAGGGCGCCGAGGCCGCCTGGGACCGCGCCCTGGAGATCCAGCCCAACCTGACCTGGATCGCCGACTACCGCCGCGCCCTGCAGCAGGGACCCGCCGGCGAGCAGTTCGACGCCCCCTACGCCGTCGACGTCTACGCCCTGATCGACGAGTGGGAGGCCCGCGGCCCCCTGGACCCCGACGCCGCCGCCGAGTACCTGCTGGACCAGGAAATCGTCAAGGTCAACAGCGACGGCACCTCCAGCCGGGTGGTCCACCGGGTGATCAAGCTCAAGCGCGCCGAGGCCCTGGGCGACTTCGGCTACGGCTACTTCAATTACATCCCCGACGAGGAGACCTTCGAGGTCCGGCACATGCGGGTCATCCGCGGCGACGGCAGCGAGTTGGAGGCCACGGACTTCGCCGAGTACTCCAACTCCAACGTCGAGAGCCGGATGTACCACGACGAGTACACCCGCTACGCCCCGCTGCCCGGCATCGAGGTCGGCGCGGTGATCGATATCGAGTACCGCATCGACCAGGTCGGCGAGAACATCTACCAGGGCAACTTCTCCGATCTGTTCGTCTTCGGCAACTATCAGCCCACCATGCGCAGCGAGTTCGTGGTCATCACCCCTGACGACTACCCCCTGGCCAGCCACGTGCAGCACGGCGAGCTGGACTTCGAGCGCGGGGAGGACGACGGTAGGCTGGTCTACCGCTGGAAGGCCCGCGAGCTGCCGCGCATCAAGGAGGAGCCCTACGCCCCGCCCCTGGTTGAGCTGCTGCCCCTGGTCGTGGTCAGCAACTTCACCGAATGGGACGAGCTGGGCCGCTGGTGGTGGTCGCTCTCCAAGGACTCCCTGACGCCCACCCGGGCGGTTCGCGAGCTGGCCGCCGAGCTGACCGCCGACGACGAGACGCCCTTCGAGAAGCTGACCTCCATCTACGACTACGTCACCAGCGAGATCCGCTACGTGGCGCTGCTGCTGGGCATCGGCGGCTGGAAGCCCCTGGAGCCCGAGCGCACCCTCAACACCGGCTACGGCGACTGCAAGGCCACCGCGGCGCTGCTGGTGACCCTGCTGGATTCGGTGGGCATCGAGGCCTACCCGGTGCTGATCCGCACCAACACCCGCGGGCGGCTGGACTGGGAGCAGCCCGCCGTGGGCCTCTTCAACCACATGATCTGCGCGGTGCCCTTCCAGGAGGGCATCGGCCCCGAGCAGTTGGGCACCCGGCTGAGCCTGGACGGCGAGCCCCACTTCGACGAGTACCTCTTTCTCGACGGCGTGGCCGAGTACCACACCTGGTGGGAGCTGCCCGAGATGGACCAGGGCTGTCGGGTCTACATCTGCGATCCCTCCGGCGGCCGCTTCGCCCGCACCCCGCTCTACCCACCCGCCGACAACCTGCTGGTCTCCGGCACCCGGCTGGAGATCGACGAGAACGGCGACGCTACGGGACACCGCGAGCTCGAGTACGGCGCCAACAACGCCCCGGGCCGCCGCCGCGACTATCGTCAGCTCGAGCGCCAGAAGACCAACCTGGAGCGCTACTGGAACAACCGCTACCCCGGCGCCCTGGTCAGCGGGATCGAACTCAGCGATATGGCCGACATGTCCCAGAGCGTGCGCTTCGCCTACGATCTGCTGCTGCCCAACCTGGCCGTCACCCGGGACGACACGATGAGTTTCGCCAGCCATCTGCACCTCGACAAGCTCTCCCAGAGCTACGGCACGCTCACCGAGCGTCGCTACCCGCTGCGCCTGGACCGGCGCTGGAGCCAGTCGACCACCGTCGAGTTCGTCCTGCCGCCGGGTTACCAACCCCTGGGCCTGCCCGACGATGTCGAGCTGCGCGCCGAGTCAACCGCCGGCGAGACCCTGGTCTCCTACCGGTGCAGCTTCAGCTTCAGCGACGGCGTGCTGCGCGTCGTCGACGATCTGGTTTTCGACGCTCCCGAGGTCGCCCTGGAGGACTACGCCGAGTTCCGCGCCTTCCTGGCGGCCTACGACCGCACCCAGAACCTGATCCTGACGATCCAGAAACCATGAGCAACCATGACAAGCGAGGTTCGATGAAGCCCGGTGTCAGCCTGTTCAAAATCCCGGCCCTGTTCCTGACGATGCTCCTTCTGCTGCTCGCCTGCGGCGGACTCGAAGAGGCCGTCTATGTCGGCGTCATCGGTCCCGAAACCGGGAGCTACAGCAACTTCGGCGTGGAGACCTACCACGGCGCCTCGATGGCCGTCAGCGCCTTCAGCAAGGGCAAGTTCACCTCCGAGGAGCTGCCTCTGCGCGTGATCCATTACGACACCGGCGGTGATCTGGAGTTGATGGAAGAGCAGTTCCGCCGGATGGTCGAGGTCGACGACGTCGCGGCGGTCATCGTCAGCGACCCGCGTCCCGAGGCGGTTCGGCTGGCCGGTCGTCTCGCCAGCGAGCTCGACGTCGCCGTCTTCCTGGCCGCCGACACACTGAATACCACGGCCGAGCTGGACGCGCCCAATCTCTACAATCTCTGCCCCGATTATCACGAGGTGATCCCCCGGGCCGTCGAGATCGCCGCCGACTGGACCGCCGCCGACAGGCTGGCCCTGGTCAGCGGCAACCTGCCGCTGAATCAGGATTACCTGAAGCTTTTCCGGCGCGAGCTCGAGGACCGCGAGGACCTCGAGGTCCTCGAGCTGGAACTATCGCTGACCGGTTACGATTTCGAGTCGGCGGCCTATCGCCTGCTGGCCGACGGTTACGAAACCTTCATTTTCAACGGCTCCCGCGCCGATCTGCTCGCGCTGATGACCGTCGCCGCGGAGATAACCTATTCGCCGACCTTCATCGCCCTGGCCGAGAACCTGCCGCGGCGCCTGGAGCTCCCCGAGAACCACGTCCTGGATCGGGGTTACTTCATCGGCGGCTTCACCCCCTTCTCCGATGACGCCCGGACGACGGCCTTCACCGAGACCTTCCGCACCCGGGTGGGTTACCTGCCCAGCTACTCCGCCGCCGCCGGCTATGACGCCGCGCGGATCATCATCCGGGCGATCAACAAGGCCGACAGCGGCGAAGCCGGACCTGTCGGCGGAGCCGTGGCCGCTCTGGACGACCACCTTGGCGCCGCCGGCGAGTACGATCTGGAAAACGCGCCGAACCAGGTCTTTATCGAGCGCGCTCTGCCCGCTCCCACGGGTATCGATATCGAACTGGTCGATGAGACTCCCCTGCCGCCGCCCTCGACGACGGGCGCCGCCATGGTCGAGGAGCCCGTCATCGGCACCGCCGGTCGCGAAGACCTCCCCGAGGATGCCGCGATAGATGAAGAAGACACCTCCGAGCCCGACACCGATGAGGGTTAGCGGTCGAGCACGGGTCGCGGAGCGCCGGGAGACGGCGCCGGGGATCGTCGAACTGCGACTGGAGCCGCCGCCGGGGTTCACTATCTCCCCGGGGGGCTTCGTCGAACTCGCCGCCGGCGCAGACACCCTCCTAAGGCGGCCCATCTCCGCCGCCGGTTTCCGCGACGGTCTGTTGCGGCTGATTGTGCGAGTGATCGGCGCGGGCACCGCCAAGCTGGCGGAGCTGCGTCCCGGCGACGAGGTCGACCTGCTGGGACCGCTGGGCGCGGAGCGGACGATCGACGTATCCGGGCGCCGGTTGATCCTGGTCGGCGGCGGTGTCGGCGTCGCCCCGCTGCTGTTCTTCGCCGAGCGCCTCGACGAGTCGGCCGCGTCCGTGGAGCTGCTCCTGGGGGCCGCTACCGGCGGGGAAGCCCGGGGCTATCTGGCCCTGGTTCCCGGCGGATTGACGACGCGCGCCGCCAGCGACGACGGCGGCGAGGGCCTCTGCGGCCCGGTGACCGACCTGCTGGCAGGGCTTTTGAACGAGGATTGCGGAAACGAAGACATCGTCGTCGCCTGTGGACCCCCGGCGATGCTGGATTGCGTCCGCCGCCTGACCGCTACGGTCGCCGGGCGCGGTCGAAGCGTCGAGACCTGGGTGCTCCTCGAGGCCCTGATGGCCTGCGGCACCGGCCTCTGTCGCGGTTGCGCCGTCCCCGCCGCCGAGGGCGGCTACCGCATGGTCTGCCGGGACGGCCCCCTCTTCCGCGCCGACGAACTCGCCTGGCCTCTGCCCGAGCAGCCCCGGCCCACCCGCCTCGCCCTGGAGACCTCCGCTCCGGCGCCGGAGGAGGCCCTGCGCACCCGGCTGGGCCCCCTCGAGCTGGCCACGCCCCTCATCGCCGCCTCGGGAACCAGCGGATACGGTCCCGAGCTGGCCGAGGCCGGGGGCTTGGAGGGCGTCGGAGCCCTGGTGACCAAGACCGTCACCCGGAAGCCCCGGGCGGGCAACCCGCCGCCCCGGGTCTGGGAGACCCCGGCGGGGATGCTCAACTCCATCGGCCTGGCCAACGTCGGTCTGGAGCGCTTCCTGACCGAGGAGCTGCCCCGGGCGCTGGAGCTCGGCGTGCCGATCATCGTCAACCTCGGCGGCTCGACGATCGAGGACTACGTCGAGACGGCCCGTGCGCTGGGCCGCGTCGAGGGACCCGCCGCCCTGGAGCTCAACGTCAGTTGCCCCAACGTCGGACGCGGCGGGATCCAGTTCGGCACCGACCCCGAGGTTATCGACGAGCTGGTCTCCCGGGTCCGTGAAGTGGTCCCCGAGCGGCCCCTCTTCGTCAAGCTGACCCCCAACGTCACCGACATCACCGTTCCGGCCCGCGCCGCCGCGGCAGCCGGCGCCGACGGCCTGACCGCGGCCAACACCCTGCTCGGCCTGGCCGTGGACCCACTGACCTCGCGTCCGGTGCTGGGCAATGTCCTGGGCGGTCTCTCCGGACCGGCGATCCGCCCGGTGGCCGTGCGACTGGTCCACCAACTACGGAGCGCCCTGCCCGACACGCCGATCATCGGTCTGGGCGGAGTCGAGGACTGGCGGGGCGCCGCCGAGCACCTGATCGCCGGAGCCGACGCCGTCGGCCTGGGCAGCGTCAACCTCTACCGCCCCGGCGCCGCGGCGCGCATCGCCCGCGACTTGCGCCGGCTGGTCAGCCTGCGCGGTGTGCAACGGCTGGACGAGTTGATTTCCAGCCTGATCCTCGATCGAGGAGAATAAGGTGCGCTGTCCCTACTGCGGCCAGGACGACGACCGGGTGATCGACACCCGGCCCAGCCGCGGCGGCGAGTCCATCCGCCGACGCCGGGAGTGCCTGGCCTGCTCGCGGCGCTTCACCACCTACGAAACTGTCGAGGAACCCGAACTCTACGTCATCAAGAACGACGGAGGCCGCGAGCCCTTCGACCGCGAGAAGGTCCGCCGCGGACTGGCCCGGGCCTGCGAGAAGCGCCCGGTCTCCAAGGAACGTCTCGACGAGCTTGTGGCCGCCCTGGAGACCGACCTGCGCAACCGCCTGGTCGGCGAGGTGCCCAGCCGGGAGATCGGCGAGTGGCTGATGCGCGAGCTGGCCGAGATCGACGAGGTGGCCTACGTGCGCTTCGCCAGCGTCTACCGCCGCTTCACCGACGGCTCCCAGTTCGCCGAAGAGCTGCGCCGCCTGACACGGACCCGCAAGAAGCGTCGGGCCCGCCGCGCCAAGAAGCCCCTCCGCGAGCAGGAACCGCCCCTGTTCGATCTCGAACGCGACTGATCCCCCAGCTCTCCAATGACACAAACCGGCCTGGCCCGACGCGTTGGACTCAACACCGGCCTGGTGATGGGTTCCGAGGTATTGCGCAAGCTGCTGGCCCTGGCCCTGCAGCTCATCGCCGTGCGCGCCTTCGGCGACGCCGGTTACGGACGCTACACCTTCGCCGTGGGCTTCGTGGCCCTCTGGGCCCTGGGCAACGACCTGGGACTGGCCGAGCTGACAGTGCGCGACGTGGCCCGCAAACCCGAGCGAGCACCGGGCTACCTGGTCGACGTCCTCAGCCTCAAGCTGATCTTCGGCCTGCTCGCCCTGGGTGCGCTGACCCTGGTCGCCGGTCGCACCCAGCCCGCCGAGCTGTCCATAATCGTCTGGACCGGGCTGGGGGCGATCATCTTCGCCGGCAGCCGCGAGGCCGCCCTGGGCGTACTCAAGGGCACCCAGGACTTCCGCACCCTCTTCCGGCTTAACCTGATCGGCGACCTGCTGACCCTGGGCCTGGGTTTCGCCGCCGTGATCCTGGGCAAGGGGCCCGAGGGCCTGATCGTGGCCACTTCGGCCGCCGCCGCCCTCTCCTCCCTGGTGAGCCTGCTCTGGACACGGAAGCGCTTCGGCTCCGCCAGACCGCGACCCCGGCGCTGGTGGAAGCTGATCAAGGCCGGACTGCCCTTCGCCCTGGCCAGCATCTTCATCATCTTCTACAAACTCATCGACGTCAGCATGTTAAAATACATGGTCGGACGCGATGAGGTCGTGGGCTGGTACGGGGCCGGGGTGCGCCTCTATAACGTGCTGCTCTTCCTCCCCGCCGCGCTCTCGGCGGCGCTGTTCCCCGCCCTCTCCGAGCTGGCCGACGACCGGCCCCGGCTGACCCGGGCCACCGCCGCCGGCGTCCGACTGCTCTTCGCCTTCGCCCTGCCCGCCGGACTGCTGTTCTTCTTCCAGGCCGGGCCGCTGATCTCATTGGCCCTGGGCGACCAGTACGCTCCCACCGCCCCGGCGCTACGCATCCTCGGGCTGACGCTGCCCCTGGTCTTCGCCGGCTATCCCCTGGCCACCCTGCTTAAATCCACCGGGGGCGAACGCATCTTCGCCGGGATCTCCCTGGGCGGCGGCGTGGTCAATATCCTGGCCAACCTTTACGCCATACCCCGCTGGGAGCACGTCGGCGCCGCCACGACGACGCTCTTGACCGAAGCCCTGGTCCTGATCGCCTTTATCGTCGCCGCCCACCGCAGACTCGGCAAGACCGGACTGGCCCGGCCGCTGGCCGCCACACTCCTCAGCGGCGCAATCTACGGTGCGGCCTGTTACCTTTTGCCCCTCTGGGGCGCCCTGGCCGCCCTGCCGCTCTACCTGGTCCTGCTGCGCCTCACCGGCGCCGTAAACGCCGAGGACGTCAAGCGGCTGCGCGGTATCCTACGGCGCCGCGACACCGAACAAGGCACCCCGGACGCCTGAGTCCGGGGCCTTCGCCGAGCCCCCGACCGCTCCGTCACCCTCGAAGGCGCGGCTGCGTTGGCACGTTTCTTGCAATGCCTTCCCACGGCCCCCTCCCCCGGCGAACCCGATGGCTCGCGCGGCGCTGACGGCGCGGCCTCGGTTCCGCAAGAAACGTGCCAACGCCTCCCCCGGACGCGGGGAACGCACTCGGCGCGACTCGGCGAAGGTCCCGACCGTCGGCGGGTTTCCGTCAACAACCACAACTTCAACATTGGACGAACCATGCAGGTAGCCACCATTGTCGGGGCTCGACCCCAGTTCATCAAGGCCGCCACGGTTTCCCGGAGCCTGAAGGAGCGCGGGCTGGAGGAGCTGCTGATCCACACCGGTCAGCACTACGACCTGCGTTTGTCGGGCATCTTCTTCGACGAGCTGGAGCTGCCCGAGCCGATGTACAATTTGGGTATCGGCAGCGCCGGCCACGGTCGTCAGACCGGGCAGATGCTCATCGCTTTGGAAGAGGTGCTGCGCAAGCACGAGCCCGGCGTGGTGGTGGTCTACGGCGACACCAACTCGACCCTGGCCGGTGCTCTGGCCGCGGCCAAGCTCCACCTGCCTTTGGTTCACGTCGAGGCCGGGATGCGCTCGGGCGACCGCCGCATGCCCGAGGAGATCAACCGCGTAGCCACCGACCACGTCAGCGACCTGCTGCTCTGCGTGACCCAGACGGCGGTGGAGAACCTTTCCGCCGAGGGCATTCAAGCCGGGGTTCACCTGATCGGCGACGTGATGTACGACATGATGCTCTGGGCCAAGCCCCGGTCGGACCGTTTGCGCAGCGAAATGCTCGTCGGGATGAGTCTTGAGGACGAATCCTATATCCTGGCCACCATCCACCGACCGCGCAACACCGACAAACCCGAGCGGCTGATCCAGATTCTCGACGCCCTGTTGGAATTCGATGAAAAGGTGGTCCTCTCCCTGCACCCGCGCACACGCAAGCGCCTTGAGACGCTGGGGCTGGTGGAGCGCTACGCGTCGATCATCTACGATCCGTTGAGTTACCTGCAGATGCAAGCGCTGCTCTCCTCGGCGCGCCTGCTGGTGACCGACTCCGGCGGCCTGCAGAAGGAGGCCTATTTTCACGGCACCCCCTGCCTGACGCTGATGCCCCAGACCGAATGGGTGGAGACGGTGAAGAGCGGCTGGAACTGCCTGACGGCGCCGTGGGAGCTCGGTGAAGCCCTGCACGGCTTCGTGGAGCCCCTGGAGCGGCCGCCCTTCTTCGGTGACGGTCGGGCCGGCGAGAAGGTCGCCGAGATCCTGGCCCGCTTCGACGGTGGATCATGAGCTCGACCTTGAGAGTATTATGGAAATCGCATATACTTGACGGGGTAGCGGGTTCTACTGTACCGCGGAGCATCAATGCCCAGTGTCGGTCCGCTTCGATTGTCGCCGGCTATCAGGTTGGCAAACAGCTTTCGAATAGTGGATTATCACTCGCATAAGGACCGGAATAACATGCTGATAGTTGTCATTTAATGCTTGGCATCATGGAACTTGTTCGGACCAAATCAGGGCTGATAAAGAGAGTTTCACGAGCAAGATTTGGCTGATTAGTTGCGTTCGGCTTGAAGACTGATACTATCATGCGCAGTCTTGTTGCTTGATATTGGGGCAGTTATGAGTCGCTCGGCAATCGGGGGGTCGTTCTTTGCCGGCAACTAGACAAAGAAGATTATCCACCAAGCAGACACCTTGCAGCCGCCACTTTTTAACTGCTGATAAGTGACAGGCGCATCTACTGCATAACGTATATTATCAGCGGAGTACATCTATAAGCCGGTCCGAACAGGGTATATGATCCCAACGAGTAAACACTGGTTTTTGAAGACAAGAGCCTTCTCTTTCTTCGGCATTGTCATGTATCAGCCGTTTTTTCGAAGTGGGGGTGTCTCGAATTGTAACTAGCTGGTCCGGGATCGTGTGTGATGCCTAGAATTACAACCCGGTCCGAACAGGGTATACGATCCCGAAACAATTGTTGGCCAAAACACGCGAGCTGAACCAAGCCGACCCGGAAACACTCTCTACGAGCGTTCACGAGAACCAGAGGAGTTAATGCTCGGTAACTACCTAACTAATAAGGCTTATCCTTTACCCTGGGGCCAGGATTTGCTAATCTAACCGCCTAAACCAGTCGGCGGTGACGCCGAATCTTCGAGCCTCGGGAGCAGCCATGACGCCCCAGAAAAAACATCCCCTGCTGGAAAAGGCGTACCAGTT
>WJMB01000172.1 GCA_014728185.1 Candidatus Coatesiibacteriota bacterium | reverse complement strand
TCCGCCGTCGAGGCCTGCCGCGCGGGGATCAAGCTCGTCGTCGTCGTGCCCGAGCACATCCCGGTCCACGACATTCTCAAGCTGCGCGAGATCAGCGAGCGCCACGGCACCCGCATCGTCGGCGGCAACACCCCGGGGCTGATCAGTCCGGGGCGCTGCAACGTGGGCATCATCCCGCCGCTGGCCTTCGAAAAGGGCCGCATCGGCACCCTTTCCCGCTCGGGCTCGATCACCTACTACCTGGCCGACACCCTGACCCGCACCGGCTACGGCGAGAGCACCTGCGTGGGAATGGGCGGCGATCCCGTCCTCGGCTCGACCTATAACGACCTCCTGCCGCTCTTCGACGCCGACGAGCAGACCGACGCCGTGGTCATCTCCGGCGAGATCGGCGGCGTCTACGAGGAGCTGGGCGCCCCGACCGTAGCCGCGTGCTCCAAGCCGGTGATCTTCATGATCGGCGGCATCCACGCCCCCCGGGGCAAGCGGATGGGCCACGCCGGCGCCATCGTCGAGGGTCGCATGGGCACCGCCGAGAGCAAGGTCGAGGCTCTCAAGGAGGCCGGCGCCCACCACGCCGAGACCTTCCTAGACATACCGCGCATCCTCGGCGAGCTGGGCATAGTGCCCACCAATGAACACCAGACCGTCGAGGGCGGCCGGGTCGGTTGAACCCGTCATCTCGGCGTGAATAACAGGGCCGAGCGGCGATGAGCCGGTCGGCTCCTTGTTGGCCGGGCGCGTGGACCACTGACGAGCCCGGGATCGGGGGACTGCGACAAGGGGGGCTATGTGGGGCGGAATGGCGTCGGATCAAGAGCATCGAGCAGTTGATTCAACAGCATAGAAACGCCCAGATGGGCAGTCGAAACATGACAAGGGATTATCACACGTGCCTGAACAGGCAAATATTTCGCTAATAGCTTGATATGTAGTGGCTTGTAGCTGTGCAAGTTATTCCTGTTTGTGCGTTGCCTGGTGGCACAGAAAAGACGTGCTCAAAGCGGACGCTACACATAGAACGCTCTGCTTCGGGAGGTCGTGGCTCCTGGTTCGCATCCCGGGCATCCCAGGTTGTAGGAGACTAAACTATTTAAATTGCGACTTTAGCAGGTAAAATAACGTTTGCATATCGAGCTGGAGCCCTTCGTGAGGTGATTGTCGGCACTTCCTTGCTAAATGCCGCTATTTTGCGTTTTCGATGTAAGGTTAGTTTCAGGTGATAATCCCAAAAGCAATAATGACGTGCTAACTTGATCGGCAATCAAAGCGCGGCACATCCCGCCGGAAGGGATCATCACTCGCGGTTGAATACAATACGGTTCAGGATTGTTAATCCTGTTCAGACCGGCTTGTTAATGTTAAGCGCGCCCGATCGGCGAATGCCTGCTCAGTGAACCTATGTAACGGCCCTGATTTTGTCCGAACAAGCTCCTTGACGCCTGCGATTTCCAACCTCTTGTGAAACAACGCATAATCGCTCGCCCGCCGGTTGATCTGGCAGCTTCAACTAGGCAAGGCTCAAGCTGAGGCAGTCTGTTGCTTGTTTCAAGCCCTTGGAGCAAAACGAACATCAAGAACCAATCACTGGTAACAGCTCCCATCGGTTTTGGATAGTGGTTCAAGTTCGCGTGATGATCCCGTTTCTGTCAGGCATGTCGCCTGTCGCCGCAGTTGTTGATTGCCCTCGGTCTCCGCCAGTCGATTGACGACACCCCGGGCCAATGATAGCTGGGAACGTGCGGTCCGTTGGAGCTGAGTTATCGCAGAATCCCTGGATTTCGCCGCTATCAGACAATTGCCGCACGGCAGGGATGAAGGCGATCATCACACTTGATTCCAGCGGGTTATCCGCAACCTACGCAAACAGCCCCGGATTGTAGATTGATCGACAACGCGGCCGATCCGGCCGCCGATTGACCCCCCAACAGGGAGAGCTTCCAATGGGCGAGAAGTGGACCACCAAGGTTACCAAGGTAGAACCCAACAAGCTGACGCTGCGCGGCTACCAGCTCGACGAGCTGATCGGCAAGCTGCCTTTCTCGTCGACGGCCTTCCTGGCGATAACCGGACGTCTACCGGAATCCGAGGAAGGGAAACTCTTCGACGCCATCCTGACCAGCTCCGTGGATCACGGCGTAACCCCGCCCTCCTGTCAGGTGGCCCGCACCCTGGCCTCGACGGGCGTGCCTCCGGTCCAGGCCGTGGCCGGCGGCATCTCGACCATCAGCGATTACCACGGCGGGGCGATCACCAGGGCCATGGAGGTCTTCTACGGCGTTCCCGAGGACGCTGGCAAGATTGTCGAGTCCGCCCAGGATTATGTCGCCCGAGCCCGCTCGGAGAAACGGGTCCTCTTCGGCTTCGGTCATCGCTACCACAACGACGACCCTCGTACCCGGAAGTTGCTCTCCCTGGCCCGGGAGCTGGGCTACCACGGCGGCTATTGCGCCTACGCCCTGGCTCTGGCCGACGCCCTGGGCGAAGCCCTGGGTCGCCGCCTGCCGCTCAACGTCGACGGAGCCATCGCCGCCCTGCTCTGCGAACTGGGCTTCTCCCCCGATGTGGGCAACCTGATCTTCGCCCTGGCCCGGGTGCCCGGCCTGATCGCCCACGTGATGGAGGAGAAGCGGCATTTCAAGCCGATGCGCCGCATCGTCGTCGAGGACCATCTCTACGAGGGCGAGCTGGGGCGCGGACTCTAGGGTTCCGTTCGCCTCAGCCGTATTGCATTCTCACGCGCGCTGGTCTACCATAAGCTTGTTAACGTCCCGCGCCGTCCGGCAGCCCCTCCGTTACGGGGACCGGTCGCGAATCAGCCGATTTATCAACCAGGGAGTGACGATGTTCGAGAAACTGCTGGCCGCCATCCCCGAGTTCAAGCTTGTCGAGGACCCGGACCTGCGCGAGCAATGCGTCGAGTGCTGGATGCGGGCCATCGAGATCGGCGAGTGGTCCTTCGACGAGATGCTGGAGCTGCCCTTTACCCTGCTCATCGACACCGACGTGACCCTCTTCGACCACACCCGGGGGGTGACCCTGATGGCCGACGCCATGGCCGGAGTGATGAACCGCATGCGCCAGGACGGCATAACTGTCAACCACCAGTACGTCATCGCCGGGGCGTTGCTTCACGACGTCGGCAAGCCGATCGAATACTCCAAGAAGGACGGCGCCTTCGTCAAGAGCCGCATCGGACGCTACCTGCGCCACCCCATCACCGGGGTCTGGCTGGCCATGGAGGTCGGCCTGCCGGTCAAGATCGCCCACATGATCGGCTCCCACTCCTTCGAGGGCGACCGCACACCACGGACGCCCGAGGCCATCCTGATCCACCAGGCCGACTTCGCCTGGTTCCACACCCTGAAGAAGGAATTCAAATAGCGCCTCGGATCAATCTACAACCCGCCCGCTGCGCCCGGACCTTTGCTAAACTGCCCCCGCCGCATCGACCGTTATCCCCAATCCGCGGCGAGGCTTTGGCACGTTTCTTGCGAAGAGCCGGCCGGGCTCCGGATCGAAGGCCCCGTGACCAGTTGCAAGAAACGTGCCAAAGCCGGCCGCCGGCCGGACGGCCTCCAGCGGAAGTGGTTTAGCAAGGTCCGGGCGGCGCAGAGCGACGGAGGTAGTCCCGGCGTCGGCAGGCGGGGTACCGGGGTTGTCGGCGCGTTGGGTATTGCGGCCGCTGTGTCGAGTCGACGATGATTGCCGCGTGGATGCTGAGGGTGAAGGCGAGCCGACGGCCTTACCGCTTCTTTATGGCAGAGTAGCAGCTTGTGCCTTCTACGAGAGCATCCTTTCGGATGAACTGCCGCGGTCCGGTCGGCAGCCTTTCCCCGCTTCCACTGCTGCTGAACAACTGCTGAACAACCGTCCCAGGGAGCCAGTTCGTGAAGATCACCCTGCGTCCGCTTACCCAGCCCGTCGAGGACTCCCCCGCCGTCGTCTACCGTTTCAAGGACGGCCCCTTCCACCCCGATCCCGCTCTCTTCGGCGAGTCCGCGGCGGCGCTGGCGGCTGAAGCGGCCGAGGACGTCGGTTTCAGCGGACGCGCCGGTCAGCTCCGCACCCTCTACCAGGGGGAAGCGCCCCGCCGCCTGCTGCTGGTCGGACTTGGCAAGGCCGACGACTTCGACGTCACCGCCGCCCAT
>WJMB01000171.1 GCA_014728185.1 Candidatus Coatesiibacteriota bacterium | reverse complement strand
GGCTTCCACCGTGTTGACCGGCAAGGGCTGCGTCGTCGACGTCACCGACGGCCTGGCCTTCGGCGGGGTGCAGGACTTCAAGCTGAGCTGCGAGCTCGAGGAGACCGCCTTCCCCGCCGGTGATTCCTGGAGCAGCTACAGTGTGCCCACCGGCGTTGGCTGGCGGGGCGAGGTGTCATTCAAGGCCCTGGACGCCGACACCCTGCGGCTGGCCCTGGGCGGCGAACGCCAGACCGGCTGTCTGCTCGAGGTCCTCGACGAAGCGGCGGCGATCCCCGCCGAGGCGCCCTTCACCATCGTACTGGA
This sequence comes from Candidatus Coatesiibacteriota bacterium, assembly GCA_014728185.1. GTDB lineage: Bacteria > RBG-13-66-14 > RBG-13-66-14 > RBG-13-66-14 > RBG-13-66-14 > WJMB01. Next base: position 8,949 of record WJMB01000171.1, on the reverse strand, counting down.
GCACGACGACAACGTGACCGGCAGCGAGCGCGTGCGTGCAGCGGACGGCGCCGCTTTCAGCCGGGTAGAGGATTCACCCGGAACAGGCGAGTACTCCATCGACGGCGCGACGCTGAGTTTCGCCGCCGCCGACGCGGGTACCGGTCTGCTGCTGGACTACCTGCGTCTGGACGAAAGCTCCGGTGAGCGTCTTGTCGTCGGTCCCCGGGACCTGCCCGCGCGCTTCGCCCTCTACGGGGTGCTGCGCGGCCATGATGTGCGCACCGGCCAGGCCCCGGCGAGCCGCTTCGCGGTCTATTTGGCCGATTGTCGACGCAGCGGCGTCTTCCGCCTGGGCGCTTCCGCGGGCGGTCTGGGCGGCTTCACTCTGGGTTTTGTCGCCCATAACGCCAACCCCGGAGACGTGGTCTTCTACCTGCCGCCCAGCACGGGGGTGCTCTAATGGAGGAACCGCGCGCCGATGATTTGTTTCAGCGGGCAGCCGAGGCCCTGGACAATGAGACGGAAGAAGCTGCGGACGGCGTCGCCCCCGAGGAGTTCATCGAGCGGGGGAGGGAAAACGGCGGGATCGAGATCGGTGGGTTGGTCTACCCGGAGCCGAGCTGCTACGCCTACATCCTGCTGGAGCGCATCGCCGGCGGTCGGCTGCCCTACGAGCTGGGGCCGACGGAGCGCGGGCTCTACCTGCTCTGGACGGTGCTCAACCAGGACAGCCCGGCCGAGCTGGCCGCGCTGAGCCAGCGACGTCTGCCCGAGAGCGAGCTGGCCCGCTTCGCCGCCGAGCATCCCCCCGAGGAGCTCTACCGCTTCGTCCGCGAATACCCACCCCGGGCGCTGGAGGTGGTGCGAAAAAAAGGGAGCCCGGCGGCTCCGGAGGAAGCCTCGGGTTGACCGCCGCCCTGAAACTGATCGCCGACTTCGCCGGAGCGCGTCTTGAAGAGCTGCTCTTCGTCTGGCCGCTGCGGCGGGTGCTGGCCTACGCCGCCCTGCGCCGAGAGCTGGCCGACGAGCTGGGTGACGCCCTGGAACGCCACCGTCGGCCTCTGGAAAGGATGAGCCTTGAGTACTGACCACGACCGCGCCCTGGAGCGGAGCATCACGCGCCTGGAGAAGGCCGCCGACGGTCTGGCCGCCAGCGCCGCCGAGCTGGAGGAGAGCGTCGGCGACTCATCGTCGGCCGGGTCCTCCACCGGAGCCGGAGAAGACCGCTTCGACGGCGAGTTCGTCGCGGCCCTGCGCGAGATCGGCGACGGCTTTCTCGGTCGGCTGGACTCCGGCCTGGCCCGCTTCGCCGACGGCCTTTTCGGTTTACTGGGCTCCCTGGCCGATCCCGGACTGGGGCTCATCGGCGATTTGCTGGGCCTCTTCGGCTTCGCCGAGGGGGGCTACGTCGACAGCCCCACCCTGGCCCTGGTCGGCGAGGGCAGTCAGCCCGAGTTCATCATCCCCCAGGACAAGCTGCGCAACGCCCTGGCCGCCGGACGCCTGGAGGAGCTGCTCTCCACACTGGCCGGAAGGCCCGTGTCAACCGCGGCGCCGGGCCGCGTCGAGCACCACAGCAGCCGGACGACCAACGTCAATCACATCCACCACGCCCCCGCCGTGGGCAGTCTGGAGCGCCTGGACGAGTACTCGCGGCGCGCGGCGGCCCGTCGTCGACGGAGGGAACTATGAGCCCCCTGGAGATTCCAGCCCAGCGCGTCGAGCTACGAGCCGACGGCGGTCCCTGGATAGCGGTCGACACGGCCCTGGCCGGACCTCCCGGCGAGCCCGGCTTCGTCGTTCCACTGCGCGAACTGGAGGACTTCGACGGCCGCCCGGTGGGTGATCAGGTGACCTGCCGGCTCCTGTTGGACCTGCTGGAGGACCCGACGACCGCCCGGCGGTTGATCGAGGCCGAAGAGCTTGAGCTGCGGGTCTGCCTGGAGGAGGCCGGCACGTTGGCGGTCCAGCGGCCCGTATTCAGCGGACGGGTTGTCGAGGCGGCCCGGGCGACCACCCGGCGTCTCGGCGACACCCTGGAGCTGACCGCTTTGGACCGTTTGGCCGCCGCCCGGGAGATCGCACCGCCGCCGGAGTTGATCGGCATGGCGCCGCGTCGCTTCGATGAGCTGGCCGGAGAACTCGCCGCCGTCGCCGGGCTTAACCTCGTCGAGCTCCCCGTACCCGGCCTGAACGCCGACGAGGCCGTCGTCAGCCACCATCCCCGCCCCTCCGTCGCCGGAGTGGACCGGCCCGTCAGGAGCCTGGTTTGGTGGGAGGCGGTGGGCCTACTGCTCTGCGGCGTCGGCGAGAGCGTCTACGCCTACGATCCCGCCCGGGGCGCCGGCGCCTTCGTCGCCGTGCCGCCGGGTCCCGCGTCGATACCGCCGCCGTATTCCCTCGACGCCCTGACACTGCGCGCCTCGATGCTCTACGGCATCGCCGTCCCCACCGCCGCCGCTCCCCCCACGGCCGAGAGCCGGTTGATCGAACTCGATCTGGATGGTCTGGACGCGAACCTCGGCTCCCGACCCCGGCGTTACACGATCCACCACGCCGCCGCGCCTCGACTGCTTGGTCCGGATTCCCTGCGTCTCCGGGCCCGCGAGGGTTACTGGATCTGCCAGTCCGGCGATTTCGCCGCCCGGGGTTTCGCCGTCGGCCTGGCCGGACCGGAGTTCGACGGTCTGGCCGCCGGTGATCCGCCGGCCTACAGTCACCACGACGGCACCTACCTCTGGGAGCTGACCGTGCGCGCCTGGACGGTCCAGTTCCCCCGAGGGCGCGGGCGGGGCGTCCGCGACGGCACCTTCTACGCGACAAACCTCTCGCCGGACCTCTTCGGCCGCAACCTCTTCCTCGGCGAAGAGAGCCGGGTCGAGGTCGAGTATGACGACGACGGACGACGCCGGGCACCCGTGGTCTGCTACCGCATGCCCGGCCCCCTGGCCTATTACGATCCGCGCGGGGACTGGCACGGCACGGACGGGGCCGTCGAGGACCTGGGTTCCTTCATCCCCCACGCCGAACGGGTGGGCGAGCTTCCACTGAGTCTGCCGCCGGGCTACTACGCCTTCATCAGTCACGGTCGTCCCTACGATCCCGGCCTGGACGCCGAACCCGCCGAGGCCGTCGACGGTTTCACCCTGCTGGTCAAACGGCCCGGGCTCTCGCCCCGACTCCACGCGCGCGAGAACGGCGCGGAGCTCTTCAGCGTGGAGGACGGTGTCGATCCCGACCGGCTTGGCCTCGAGCTGGGACCACTGGCCGTGGTCGAGGACGACGAATTCGAAAAACTATGTTGGCGGGCGACCCCGGACGGAGTGTCTCAAATCGTACGGGATTGGCCTGAGCGGACCTTCGCTCTGCGGCCGGTCTGGACCGGCGATGACGAACTGCTCGTCGCCTGCGCCCGCGACACCGGCTTGACCGGGGCCTACGGCCGCCGTGAACCGCTGATCGAGCTGCTGATCGGTCGGGTCTCACCGGACGGCGACGGCTGGCGCTACCGCGAGGAGCGCCGTCTGGGCGGCTGGTCCGAGGAGCCCGAGCTCAACCGGGAGGGCCACTCCCACTATCAGCCCCTGGCTGCGGCCTGGTCTTCCCGCGAGGGAGCGCTCTACCTGGGTGTGCGCCGGACGATTCAGCGCTTCCACGCCCCGTCGGGATTGCGGGCCGCCCACGCCTACGTCAACTGGGCCGCCGACGGCGGAACGCGGCGCATCGTCGACGCCTGGGTACTGCTCGACGGCTGTCGGAGCGACGACTTCGCCGTCGGTGACCGCATCCGTCTCTGGCCCGAGGATCCCGCCCGGCTGGGTTACGCCCCCCTGCCGCGCACCATCACCCGGGTGGAGTACGACGCCGCCTACCGCGACGAGGAGACCTTCTACACCCGTCTACGTGTGAGTCCGCCGCTGGATGCCACCCGGCGGACCTTCCTCACACCCCGGGGCCGGGTTGTCGTCGGCGACGGCGCCGCCCGGATCAGCTTCGGTGTCGAAGAGTACCGACGCGATGAGGCCGATAGCTTTCCCTGGGGCGCCCCGGAGGTTCAGCAAGAAGCCCCGGCGCGCGAGCTGCGCCATTATCTTTACCGCTACACCCCCAACGACGGTGCTCTCGAGATCGTCGATGACGCCCGACGCCGCGAGGTCGAGAACCTGACCGTCGGCGACGACGGTCTGATTGAGCCGGAGCGGAGCTTCATCGATGAGGGGAGCCCGACCCTGGACCTGGGTGGTACCCCGCTGGCCTTCACCCGGGACGAGGCCTCCCGGGTGCTGGAAGGCGAGAGCCGTCTGCGCCTGCCCCGGCGGTACGCCGGTTGCGAGGTCGAGGCCGCCTATGACTACTGGCCCCAGGCTCCGGCCTTCGAGCGCTTGGCGGCCCGCTCCGTCGGCTGCTTCTACACCAGGGGCGCGCGATTGTGCCGTTGTGGCGAAGGCGTCGTTGAGCTGGAATCGGTCCATCACCGGGCCTCCGGGGTCTCCTCTATCCTGGTGGTCACCCCGGGACAGCATCCGATCGTCTACGGCTTCCTGGAGGGCGGCGGCGGTCCGCTGTTCCAGTACGGCCGGGGACTCAGCGGCTTCGTCGGCGATCGTTCGGGCTGGGAGGGGAGCGATATCGCCGCCTGCCTGGCCGAGCTGGCACTGATCTTCGGCTGCCGTCTCTGGGTCGATCCCGGCGGCGGCTTGCACCTCGTCGGACGAGACCGCCGGGGGACGTTGCATCGCGTAGAGTCCCGGCGGGTCATCGACTTCCGCGACCCCGGTCCCCTGGCGAATCCGCCCCGGGTGGTCCGGGTGTCCTGGGCCGGGGGCGAGCAGAGCGCCGGAAGCCTCGGCGTTGTTGGCTCGCAAGACGAGGAGCGCATCTCAAGTGACTTGATCACCTCGGCGGGCTGGGCCCGTATCCTGGCCCGACGGTTGTCGGAGAGCCGTCGCGCCGCCGCCCGCCGCCGCGAGTTGACCCTGGACGGCGTCTGGAGTGAGATCGAGCCCGGAGACCACCTGACGACGCGTCTCGGCGAGGCCGAGAGCGCCGAGGTCCTCGGCGGCCTAGTTGTCGGCCTGGAGCCCGACTGCGCCGCCGCCGCGACCCGGATAAAACTGGAGGGAGAGAGTTGAGCATCGATCCGCGATGGGGCGACACCGACTCCGGCGGCAGCGCGCCGCCCCGGGTCGGCTTCGCCGAGCGCTACGCCGGGGTTCATGAAGCCGTCGAGCTGCCCGCCGAGGGCTACGCCGGTCTGGAGACGGACTGGATCGCCGAGCGGTTGGAGAACACCGCCGCCGACGACGGGCGCACCGTCAGCAGCCGCGTCATCGGCTACCGGGGCGTCTTCACCGTCCGCTATCACCGGTTGGACGCCGAGGGTCGCCGGAAGCTGGCGCGCCTGGTCAATCTGGGCGACCGGGTCTTTCTGCAGCCCCACGCCGACGCCCCGCGGCGTTTCGAGTGCTGGATCACGGGGCAGAGCCTGGACACCTACCAACAGGGACGCGCCGTGGGCTACGGCCCCTGCGCGCTGAGTTTCACCACGCGACGACTCTACCCGGGCCTACCCATCAACGAACTCCACGCCCACTTCGCCGACGTCGACGAGGGCGGCTACGGCGGCGTCGACGAGGTGTCGCATTTCGCCGCCGCCGGTGGGGAATACACCGACGACGATAAGGCGGGTCATTTCACGAAAACGGAGGTCTGATGCCCATCGACAAACCGCGCCCCTTTGTGGCCCATCCCGACCTGGCCGCACGCAACCTGGCCCCTGGCGAGGGTTCCAACCCGGACAAGCGGGTCGACGGCGCCCTGTTCGACGCCAACAACGCCGACCTAAACAACGCCCTGGCCGTGCGCCAGGGGTGGGGGACGGACCTGGTCGACGCCGGATCGACGGCGGAACAGGCCGTGTTGACCACCCCGGCGGGTCTCTTCGACGCCGAGCATTACATCGTCGCCGCCGACGGTGTACGGGTCTGGCTGACCAAAATGCACGCCGACGACGAGCTGCGCCTCGATGATGCTAGCATAGTCAACGGCGCCGCCGGACCGGCCGACTACGCGGCGGCGGCCTTCATCGAGAGCCTGCACATCTGGAGTGTCGCCTCGGAGAAGGCCGCCCTCTGGCTGGACCGGCGCTGGATCGTCCGCGATCCCGAGGCCCCCGAGGCCCTCACCGGCGCCGACATCGCCCGCGCTCCCGGCGTCGTCGACAGCCTGGACGACGATCTGGAATCCCTCGAGGACGCCCTGACCAACGAGCACGCCGCCGACGGCGCCCACGACGGCGGATTCCTGCAGAATGTTCACCTGAACGCCGAGGAGGTGTTCAGCGGCGAGGGTTTCGTCAACCTCGTCGACGACGGCGACTTCGCCCGTTGGCCCCAGGGGCCGCACAGCGCGCCGCACACCGAGGGCTGGTGGGAGTTCAACGCCGCCGTCGAGCGCGAGGAGGTCAATGTCCGCTTCGGCGGTTACGCCGCCAAGGTGACCACCGCCAGCGGCAACCAGGGGATGCGTTACATCATCGACAACCACGCCGACTACCGTGGGAGAACGCTGAGCGTCTTCGCCTGGATCAAGCGGGCCTCGCCGGGCAGTGTGGAGATACGCCTCGAGGACGGCTCCGGCGTGATCACGGGCGAGTCCGTGGCGCTCAGCTCCGACTGGCAACGCGTGCGCGTTCAGCGAACCATCGCCGAGGACGCCGACAAACTGGAAATTTACATCGTCTCGGCGCCGGGGACCTCGCCGGTGTTCTATCTGGACGGAGTGACGGCCCACCTGGGCCGGGTCTATAAGAGCTACGCCAAATCGGTGCGCGACATAGCGTCTTTGGACGACGTGGTTCCCATCAATTGGCTGATCAACGGTTCTTTCGAGCAGTGGCCCGAAAACGCAACGGGAGGTTCCGGCTGGCCCCTGGCCTGGGAGCAGCACGGCATGGGCTTCACCGGTTACAACCGGATCAGTCTGGGGGCCTTTCACGGCAAGCACGCCCTGGCTCTGGCCGCCGCGACGGCTTGCGGGGCGGGATGCGGTGTGGTGCAGAAAATCGGAGGGATCAGCCTGGTCTCCTCCAAGCTCAACAACGCCGGCCCGCTTACCTTCTCGGTCTGGGTCAAGGGTGACGGCGCCCAAAACACCTGGCGGCTGGCCATATACGACGGTACGAGTGAGTATGCCGTCGACTTCGAGGCCGCCGAGCTCTCCACTGACCTTTTCACCCAGCTCAGCGTCACCGCCGAACCGTCGGGCTCGACCATCGAATGCCGCCTCTACGCCGTCGACGGCGAGGATTCCGGAGACGCGCTGATCATCGACGGGTCCTGCCTCAACATCGGTTCCCGACCCTACCGGGGGGCCGGCTACGCCGAGGGGCCCACGGTCTGGCGACGCGAGTCATACGACTTCCGCGAAGCCGGCGGACTCGGCGGGATCGTGGGCCTGCGCGCGCCGGTGACCACGACCTTCCACCCCTTCGTTCTCGACGTTTACGCCGCCACGGCGGCGGTGGACGGCCCCGGCGGCGGGACGGGATACACCGATTTCACCCTGGAACGGGGCTCCCGGGGCGCGACGCCCGGTCCTTGCAATCTTACCGCGCGTCTGGCGGCCGGTGATCGCTCGGTCGTAGGCGTCAACACCGTGGTCGAGGCCCAGTCCGACGCCCTCGACGACAACGAGGTCATCCAGATCGACACCGCCGCCGTGGATATCGGTACGGTGTGCCAGGACGTCCGTGTCCGCCTGATGGGCTACAGCCTGGTCAACTAGGTTCGGATCAGCTAGGAGGGGAGATGAAGAGCAAAGGGATCGAGTTTCGGTTGGAGTGGGGCCAGCGAATGACCGCTTTCACCGGTGCCTTCTTCCTGGCCCTGGGAGCCCTCGTGCTGCACGTGCTGGGCCTGATCGGCGAGGGCGTTGTGCTGGGCGCCTTCGGGATGATTACCACCATCGCCGCGCTGTTGCAGGTTTTCCGGGGTCGCGAGAAGCAGCAGGCCCGTCTGGCGGCGGCGCAGATGCGCGAGGCCGAGAAGGATGAAGCCGTGGCCCGAATCCAGGCCCGCCGCTCCGGTGTGGGTTTCGGGAGCGACTGATGCGCTACGACTCCGCCACCGACCGCTCGACGGTCCTCTACCCTGAGCATCTGGACGCAGGAAAGGTCCGCTCCTATCTGGAACGGACCCCCGTTCGTTTGCAGCCGCCCTTCGCCCCGGGGCAGGGTATCCGTCAGACCCTGGACTACGCCGACTACCATCCCAACTGTACCGGCCCGCTGCGGCTCCACGCTGGTGTCGATATCGGCCGTTGCAATGGCCTGAAGGTTCTGGCGCCGTGGCGGTCCATCGTCCGACGCTCGGGCTATGACCCCGGCGGCGGCGGTTACATCTTCCTCGAGATCTACGACGACAGCACACCTGACCCCGTCTACCTGCGACTGTTCCACCTGGGCGAGCGCCTGGTCAAGCAGGGGAGCACCGTGGCCACCGGCGAGGTGATCGCCCGCATCCGGGGCAACTCGGGCTACCGCTCCACGGGAACCCACCTGCACATCGAGGCCTGCTTCGGCAAGCGCTGGCCGCGGCCTTGGCGCTTCGTCTTCAACATCCGTCTCCTGGCCGACACTGCCGCCTGGAAGCGGACAATCAAGGGGTACTAATGGACGACCTGGCTTTCTTCATCATCCTGGGCTTCCTGATCCTTGTTGGGCTAGTATTGGCCCTAAAGGGCGGCAAGGGAGAGGATCCGTTGGTCGCCCGCCGGCGCTATCTGGCCGTCGCCGTCGACATCGCCGCCGTGCTGCTGACCTCTCTTTTCCGCTTCGGCGCCCTGGGCGCGTTATTCGGGGGGTGCTGATGAACGGTGAGAATGGTGAGAAACGCTGGCTGAGCTGGCTGGTGCGCATCATCCTGCCGGCCCTGGTTGCCGCGCAGTGGATCGGACTCTCCGCTGATG
>WJMB01000024.1 GCA_014728185.1 Candidatus Coatesiibacteriota bacterium | reverse complement strand
TCGCCGATGTCGCCCTGGTGGAAGACGACATCGCCTGCGGAGTAGCCGCGGCGCTCCATCAGCGCCGCCACGTCGCTCAGCTCGGCCTCGTTGAGGGCGCCGAAGAGGGGGGAGCTGGCGATTTCCTGGGGGTCCATCTGGTTTCCTCCCGATGATTACCTGTGGCGGTGGAGGTTGCGGCGGCGGTCGGCGTGGCGCTCGAGGGCCAGCTCGACGAGACTGGCGACCAGCTCATTGTACTCCAAGCCGTCGGCCACCCAAAGCTTGGGATACATGCTGATCGGCGTGAAGCCGGGCAGGGTGTTGACCTCGTTGACGATGAAACGACCCGTCGACCGCTCGCGGAAGAAGTCGATCCGGGCCATACCGGCGATGTCCAGGGCGCGGAAAGCGGCCAGGGCCAGGCGCCGCACCTCGGCCTGTCCGGACTCGTCCAGGCAGGGCGCCGGGATCAGCAGCTCGGAATCGTCGACGTACTTGGCGTCGTAATCGTAGAACTCGTTGGCCGGGCGGATCTCCCCGGCGACGCTGGCCCGGGGGGCGTCGTTGCCCAGCACCGCGCACTCGATCTCGTCGCCGACGACGGCCCGCTCGACGATGATCCTTCGATCGAAGGCCGCGGCGCAGTCCAGGGCGGCACCGAGACGCCGCCGGTCCTCGGCCTTGCGCACACCCACCGAGGAGCCCAGATTGGCCGGCTTGACGAACATCGGGTAGGGCAGCCGGGCCTCGAGACGGTCGATGACCGCCCGGCGGTCGTTCTCCAACTCGTGGCGCAGCACCGGCTCGAAGTCGCCGACCTCGAGACCGGCGTCGCGCAGCACCGCCTTGGCCAGCAGCTTGTCCATCGCCGCCGCCGAGCCGGCCACCCCGGCGCCGACGTAGGGCACATCGACCAGCTCGAAGAGGCCCTGCAAGCAGCCGTCCTCGCCGTAACTGCCGTGGACCAGGTTGAAGACCACGTCGACCTCGGTCAGCGGGTGGGTGCGGCCCGGGGGGCGGGGGATGTCCCGGGGCTCGGGCAACGGAGCGACCGGCGTCAGGCCCACCCACTCCTCGGGCAGGGACTCGCCGGGAACCGTGCCCAGGCGCGCGCGGTCGGCGAGCTGCTCGAGGATGTTGGGTCCGGTGAACCAGCGACCCGAGAGGGTGATGCCGATCTGGAGGACGTCGAAGCGCTTGTGGTCCACGGCGGCCAGGAAGGAGCGGGCCGAGGAGAGGGAGACCTCGTGCTCGCCGGAGCGGCCGCCGAAGACCAGGGCGATACGGTACGGTTTGGTCATTGGTTCAAGGGTTTGCTGGATGGCGCGGCCGTCGGTGTTTCCGGAAAGCCGTGGCAGCCGGCGGGCGCGGGGTTCGTTATAAGCTTAGACCTCATGGAACGTGAGCAGACCAAATCAGGTTGGATAGTGAAAGGTTCACCGAGCAGGCAGTCGCTGATTGGGTGCGTCCAACACTGATCCCGATACTAGTATGCACAGGCTTATTGATTGATAGTGTTGCAGTTATGAGTCGAGGGGTTACCGGATGCTGGCTTGTTGCCAGTTGCCAAGCAGGGTAGGTTGCCCACCGGGTTAACACCTTGCATCCGCCACTTTACCTGCTGAGAAGCGATAGCCTCATCTGCTGCCACACGTGTACTCTCAGCAGATTACAATCTCAACCCGGTGCGAACGACCGGATACGATCCCAAGGCAGATAACATGACTCGAACAAGAATCTCGGTCCTACAGTATCGAAATGTAAGCCGACCCCTCTCACCGAGCTGAGAGCAAACACCGCGGGAGGGGTAAGCCGGTGATGTATCAATATGAAGGATACCAGAGCGCGCCGAGCAAGGGAAGCTTCTGGAAGAACCGACTAACGGCGAGATCTTGGCGAAGCCGAATGAGAGCCGTCGCGCCCGGTCCGGCGTTGGCACGTTTCTTGCGGATGGGGACCGCGGGTTCCAAGTCAGGCGTCCCCGCCCTGCTGCAAGAAACGTGCCAACGCCTCACCCCGGCCAAGAGCTGGAGCGCACGACGGGACGAAGGCTTCTTCGCCAAGTTCTCGCCGGATGAGGTGGTCGAGCCGGACTAGCCGGCGTAGAGCCTCTGCGGTCCGGCCAGGCCCTTGAGTTGGTGCTCGCCCAGGTAGTCGAGTCCGCAGCCGCAGGCCTCGTTGACGGCGGCCGAGGCGAGGATGGGGCGGCCCAGCTCGGCGGAGAGCCCCTGGATGCGGCTGGCCACGTTGACGGGCTCACCGATGACGGTATACTCGAAGCGTTTGGGAGCGCCGATGTTCCCGGCTACGACCTCGCCGGTGTGCAGTCCGATACCGACGCGCAGTCGGACCTCCATCTCGCCGGTGTTGTTGAGGGCCTCGATACGGGTGACCATCTCCCGGGCGCAGGCCAGGGCGCGGGAGGTGTGCCCGGGATCCTCGAGGGGTGCGCCGAAGACGGCCATCACGGCGTCACCGATGAACTTGTTGACGTAACCGCGGTACTCGTCGACGGCGGCCACGGTGGTGGCGAAGTAGCGGTTGAGCAGGCCGACCAGGCGCTGGGGGTCCAGCCTGCCGCTGATGACGGTGAAGTCGCGGATGTCGGCGAAGAGGACGGTCACTTCGCGCAGCTCGCCGCCCAGCTTGGGCGGTTCGGCCAGCAGGCGGTCGCGGACCTCGGGGGAGACGTAGCGGCCGAAGACCTCGCGCATCCGCTCGCGTTCGACGAGGCCTTCGATCATCCGGTTGATGCCGTCGCCGAGGCGGCCGGCCTCATCGCGGCTGGTGACGGTCACGGTTCCCTCGAGGTCGCCCCGGCTTACCGCCTTGGTCACCTTGGCGGCCCGAGTGAGCTGGCGCGATAGCTTGATGATCAGCGAGTCGGCCACCCAGCCGCCCAGCAGCAGGGCCATCCCGGCGATGATCCCCAGGGGGAGCAGCAGGGGGTTGTCCTTGTCGTAGGAGAAGAGGTAGAGCCACATCACGATGATCGGCAGGGCGCCGACGATTAAGTAGAAGAAGTTGAGCCGCTTGCGGGTGCTGGTGGGTTCCAGGCCGCTCTCCTCGGCCAGGCGGCCCTCGGGGAAGAAGATCAGGAGGAGCCTGCGCATCGCCCAGGATGAGCCGTAGTAGGACACGGCGGAGGCCAGCAGGCCGGCGTAGAAGACGATCATCGCCCGCTGGCCGAGGATGATCAACCGCCCCTCGACCAGACTGGGCACCAGCACGGTGAACAGCAACAGGGGCAGCAGCCAGGCGAGGCCGGAGAGCAGGGCGGCGACGGTGGGAAAGCGCAGCAGGCGCCGCCGGGCCTTGCGGTCGGGTCCCTCTCCGCCTCGGCGCAGGCGCCTGATGGTCTTGAGCACCGGCCACTGGTGCCAGATCAGCAGGCAGACAATAATGGGGAAGACGGCCACACTGTAGATGTTGCCGAAGTCGACCATGAAGCCGGCCTCACCGAACAGCGCCTGCGCGATGGCCTCGGCGACACCCTCCAGCGGCGTGGAGTATATTAGAAATGCGTTGAGCACCACGGCCAGGCCGTTGGCGATGACCACCCAGGAGAGGGGCCAGAGGAAGTGGCCCAGATGGATGCGGCGGCGGGTCTTTGTGGTTTTCGTCATTATCGCCTTAAAAGCAGTCGAGTGGAGGTTCCATCCTCTTCGGCTCGATTGCTGATTATCGTGGGGGGTGCAGGCGGGGAGGGATGAGCTCAGAGTGAACTCATCCGGGATTCGTGGCCATCCCAGAAACGCCTGACTGCGACCTCGCCACTGCTACGCCAACGATCAAGGCGGTTGTTTGAAGCTCGATGTTCGCCTTTGTATCGTCACAGGCCGAACTTGTTGTTAATCGCAACACTTCCGAGTATCAGCGTCGTTTCTCGATACCTGATGGCCGATGCCTTGATAGGTCGCTGTCTTAGTGGAAGTCGACCAACCGGTTATCCAAAGCGCATATTCGCCCTGCGGCTCTCCCGCCGGCATTTGCCGCACGTGTTTGGAGTCAGGGTTAAACGTCAACTCACGATGGGCGCCGTTGCTCCACAGACGGCGCAGCGGCCGTCCTCCAGCGCTCCGAGGGTGGTGCGGTAGCCACCGCGCTTGACCAGCACGGCGCCGCACTCGGCGCAGCGGGTGTCGTTGGCCCCGGGCTCCAGGGCCAGATTGCCCAGATAGACATGGCGCAGCCCGGCCTCCCGGGCCGTCTCACGGGCGCGCAGCAGGGTCCGCTCCGGCGTCGGCGGCGCATCGAGCTTCCAGGCCGGATGGTAGCGCGAGAAGTGCAGGGAGACGGCGGGGTCGCGCTCGGCCAGCCAGGCGCAGAGCTCGCGCAACTCCGCGGGATCGTCGTTCTTTCCAGGGATGAGCAGGGTGGTGACCTCGACGTGGGCCGGGGAGGCCAGGGCGTCTTCGAGATTCGCCAGCACTGGGGCCAGGCTCCCGCCGCACAGCTCGCGGTAGAAACCGTCGCGAAAGCTCTTCAGGTCGAAGTTGAAGGCGTCGACAATGCCCAGCAGCTCGGCGAAGGGCTCGGGTTCCAGGTAGGCGTTGGAAACGCAGACCAGGGCCAGGCCGCGCTCGTGGAGCGGTCCAGCGCAGTCCTTGACGTACTCGAACCAGACGAGGGGCTCGGTGTAGGTGAAGGCGACGCCGAGGTTGCCGGGACGGTCGGCCAACTCGGCCAGCTCGACGGGCTCGAGGCGCCGCGTCGGGACGTCGCCCTGGCTGATCGCG
>WJMB01000170.1 GCA_014728185.1 Candidatus Coatesiibacteriota bacterium | reverse complement strand
TAGCCCTGGAAGCTCTCTAGGCCGTTGATATGCACCTTGCCGTCGACCAGGGTAATGTCGTGGTTGATGCGCCTGTGGTGGAAACCATTGAGCGAGAGCTTGTTATAGGCTTTCCAGCCGCCGGAGTAAACGATCTATTCCACCTCGAGCTTCTCCAGCTCGGCCTCGCGATCGGCGGCGATGCGCTCCCTTAGTCGATTGCACCATTTGGATACTGTTTTCGCGGACAGGCCGACAGCTCTCGCAGCGGCTGCCACGGGAACGCTCAGCCAGAATAAGCGAGCTATCTCTTTTTGCTTTTCTTTAGATAGCTTTGTATATCTTGGCCGGTGGGTATATTTCTTACCGCAATTCTTGCATTTACATCTGCCATCGGCCAACTTATAGTGCGCTCTATGGTTACATTTTGGGCAACTAATGTGCCGGTCGGTTGTTTGATTATCTGCCACTTTTGACCCCCCTTTTTGTGGCAGAACATCACAGCCCATCCCGTATGTTAACAGCATGTTACATACATGTATCGGTCCGAACACGGTATACAATCCCAAGCACTAATTGACAACCCCTTGGCATTCCAACCGCTTTCGGAGCGCGTGTCGACGCCGCAGCCAGAGGCCCAATCCCCAACCCCGGAAACAGGTTCCGTGCCCGAGACGAAACCCGACAGCATCAGAATCGATCCGCCGAGCTGGGACGAAGACCTGGCCCGGCTCTCCACGGCCTCGCCGGGGCAATTGACGCCCTGGGCCAGGCTGAAGGTCGCCTACGGTTACGACGCCCTGCGCCTGGGCCTCTACGACGGCGAACGGCCCCGGGTGTTGGGCCAGGTCTTGCGACGTCGCCTGCCGCTGACCGGCTGGAACTGGCTCTACTGCCCCTACGGTCCGGCCCTGGAGCCCGGCGACGCATCGGGAATGACGGCCTGGCTGGAGGCCCTCTTCGCCCAGCCCTTCCTCAGGCGGGGGGCCGCCCTGACCCTGGAGCCCCGGCTGATTCACGACGCCGCCTGCGAACGCGCTCTGCGCAGCCGGGGCTTTCTTCCCGGCAGGCAGAGCATCCAGCCCCGGGGGACCCTGCTGCTCGACCTGAGCCCCGAACCCGAGGAGCTGATGGCGGCAATGGAACGCCGCACCCGCTACAACGTCCGCCTGGCCGAGCGCCGCGGCGTCGAGGTGCGTCTGGTCAACAGCCGCGACGGGGTGGACGCCTTCAGCGAACTCCTCGACGAGACCACGGAGCGTCAGCGCTTCCTGGCCCACCAGCGCGAGTACTACCGCCGGGTCCAACGCCTCTTCGGCCCGGCGGGGTCCGACGTGATGCTGGCCTACTACGACGGCGAGCCCGTCGCCGGGGTCTTTCTGCTCTACGCCGGGAGCAACGCCTTCTACGTTTACGGCGCCTCGAGCCGTCGCCACGCCAAGCACAAGGGCACCCAGTATTTGCAGTGGCGCGCCATCCTGCGGGCGCGTGAGCGCGGCTGCTCCCTCTACGACTTCTGGGGCGCCCCGGTGGAGCCCGTCGAGGGCCACCCGCTCTGGGGCGTCTACAAGTTCAAGAAGGGCTTCGGCGGCGAGCATACGGTCTTCTGCGGACCCTATGAGCGCTCGCTGTCGCCGGTGGGCGGTTGGCTCTGGCGCCACGGCCTGCCGCTGTTCCGCAAAGCGCGCAACCTGCTGCTCCGCGGCGGCACCGCCGACGTCCTCGATTAAACCCATCTCTTGGGTGGAGTACCGCGATGATCATCCGCATCCTCGCCGTCCTGGCCGCCGTCTTCCTCTACATGGTGGCGGGGCGCTACATCTTCCGCTTCTACCTCTGGCTGGGCTGCGTGGCCGACCGGGTGCCCTTCGCGGCGCGCAAACACCAGCTCCAGGAGCTTTCGGTTCTCCAGGTGCTCACCTGGCCGCTGCTGCTGCTCTACCTTCCCTTCTACGCCGTCTGGGCTCTGGCCAAGCGGCTGACCAGTCCGCGCTGACGCTGCGGACAACGGGGGTGATCCCCGATGCGTAAAGCGATCCTTCCGCTCCTGGCCCTGATCCCGGCCCTGCTCATCGGCTGCGGACGGGACCAGCAGGTCGCCTACCTGGACAACGGAGAGGTCTTCCGCTGGGAGCAGAACACCGTCCAGTCCGAGCGACTCACCGACCGCGACGACGTGGTCGATTTCATCTACTCGCCCTCGGGGCGCCACTTGGCCTACCTGGTCGACAAGCCCTACTCGGACAGCTTCTGGTGCTACACCAGCCTGGATGATCCCGGCGAGGTCAAGACACGCTCGCAGCCGCTGTTCTCGGCGGCGGGGAGCATGGTGGCCTACATCAAGGACCGCGAGAACCAGTTGATCCTCCTCGACGAGGACGGCGGTGGCCAAATCGAGGTGGCCCAGTGGGTCCAGTCGGCCCAGTGGAACTCCGCCGGCGACATGCTGGCCTACATCGAGGAGGGCGACCTCAAGGTCTTCGCCCTCGAGGGGATGACCAGCCGCTTCCTGGCCTCCAACGCCGTGGCCGGACCCGATTTCGTCGCCGACGACGTGATCCTCTTCGTCAGCTCCGACGACACCCTCTGCGCCGCCGCCACCGACGGCGGCGGGGTCTTCCGTCTGGTCGAGGAGAGCCGGGAGTACCACATTCCCCGGGACTATTCGGGCCAGGTGCGCGGCAAGCGCCTGATCTGCGTTGACATCGACCGCGACGCCTACCTGATGAGCTTCGACGGCTCCGAGCGCAGCCGCACCGGCACCGACACCTATCGGGTCGTCTGGGATCATCAGGGCGAGCGCTTCTTTCTGGTGGAGCGGGACGACCGGGAGTTCCACGTCAACATCTTCCACGCTTCCGGCGAGCCGCTGCTGGAGCACCGCGAGCCCTGGGGTCGCCTGGCCGCCGACACCCTCTGCTGGAGCTGGGTCGGCGACGAGCTGGCCTACATCAACGAGCGCGGTCAGCTCCACGTGATGAACCTGGACGCCCGCCAGCGTCTGATCAGCGAGGAAGCCCTGGCCGTATCCTGGCTGCCCTATCAGAACGCCCTGATCGTACTGGAGCCCATCGACCTGGAGGAGCTGGAGCTGGTTCAGCAGGACGAGGATGCCGAGGCGCTCGAAGACGACGAAACCCAAGAGACCCACGAGACCCCGGAAGACACCGCCGGCGAGGCCGTCGAAGAGGAATCGGACGACGCAGCGGAAACCGCGGACGACGAGGGGACCATCGACGACGCTCCATCCGTTGAAACCCCGCCGAGCGAAGCCGCAAGCTCCGGTGAGGGCAAGAGCCTGCCCGGCGAGGAACCCCCGGCCGAGACCGTCGAGACAGCGCCGGAGGACGCCGTCGAAGAAAGCGCCGCGTCTCCGGAAACCGCCGCGACATCCGGAGAACAGGGCGACGACGAGGATGCTGCGGACACCAAAGCGACCGACCCGGAGGGAGCCGATGGAGCGACCGAATCACCCGACGAGGTCCCCCGGCGATCCCCGGCGGAGATACTCGTCGACTACCCGCTCCCCGGGGAAGCCGCTCACCGCGATGCCGGCATCAAGAGCGTCGAACTCGAACCGCCCGCCGTCGCCCCGGCCCCCGGAGAGATCGTCCAGGTCGCCCCGGAGACCGACGACGAGGGCCGCCCCCGACCCACGGCCGTCTACCTCTACAACCTCGACGAAGGCGCCGAGCGCCGCCGCCTGATCGCCCGCAGCGAAAGCCTGCCCCTGCCCTCGCCCGATGGAGAATGGTTGCTGCTCGCCGAGCCCCTCACCAGCGGCCTCTATAACCTGACCGTCTACCCGACCCGCTCCGAGGAGACCGGCGAGGTCTTCCTCGGCAAACTCGACTCCCCCGAGCTCGACGCCGCCTGGCGCCCCGAGGGCCGCAAGGCCGAGGGAGCTTTCGGCCGAGTGGTGCTGATCCTGGCCCTGATCATCATCGGGGTGGGCGTGATCATCTTCCTGATCCGCAGCTACCTGCGGCACACCCGTAACGAGGAGCTGCGCCGCAAGATGCATGAGCACCGAGCCGCCGAAGAACGCGATGCGGTGATGTAGCTTAAACGACCTCACGCAATAGTTTTTAAAAAGCCGACCCTTCCAGGTCGGCTTTTTACATTTGTTTCATTGTGGAGCTGATAGTCGGCCATACAGACGGACGAGGATGATTGCCCTCTTTTGACCAGCGGTTGTTACCCAGCCTTGCGGTCACGCTCCTTGAGCGCCTCCTCCACGGGGTTGAGCCGCCGGCGGACCATCGGCGCGGTCACGCGTACGCGCTCGATGGGCACGGGTAGGTTGTAGAAGGCCTCAAGCATGATCTCTTCGAGGATCGCCCGCAGCCCCCGGGCGCCGACCTTGCGGCCGATGGCCTCGACGGCGATCTCCTTGAGGGCGGCCTTGGTGAAATCGAGCTCCAGGTTCTCCAGCTCCATTTGGCGCCGGTACTGTTTGATCAGGGCGTTCTTGGGCTCGGTGAGGATGGCGACGAGTTGATCCTCATCGAGCTCATGCAGCCGGGCGGTGACGGGCAGGCGGCCGACGAGCTCGGGGATCAGGCCGAAGCTGATCAGGTCTTCGGGCTCCAGACGGGCCTGGCGGATGGCCTCCTCGCGGTCGGCGCTGGGCTCGTCGGAGAAGCCGATGGTCTTGCGGCCCACCCGCCGGGCGATGATCTCGTCGAGGCCGTTGAACATCCCGCCGCAGATGAACAGGATATTGGTGGTATCGATGTAGAGGTACTTCTGTTCGGGGTGCTTGCGCCCGCCCTGGGGCGGCACGGCGGCCTGGGTGCCCTCGATGATCTTCAGCAGGGCCTGCTGGACACCTTCGCCGGAGACGTCGCGGGTGATCGAGGGCGAGTCGCCCTTGCGGCCGATCTTGTCGATCTCGTCGATGTAGATGATACCGCGCTGGGCGCGGCCGAGGTCGTAGTCGGCGGCCTGGACAAGCTTGAGGATGATGTTCTCGACATCCTCGCCCACGTAGCCGGCCTCGGTGAGGGTGGTGGCGTCGGCGATGGCGAAGGGCACGTCCAGGACCCGGGCCAGGGTGCGGGCCAGCAGGGTCTTGCCGGTGCCGGTGGGGCCGACGAGCAGGATGTTGGCCTTCTCGAGCTCGACCTCCTCGGCGTCGTCCTTGTCGTGGTCGAAGCTGTACTTGCCCGGCTTGAGCAGGTTGTGCTCGATGCGCCGGTAGTGGTTGTAGACGGCCACGGCGAGGATCTTCTTCACCCGGTCATGGCCGATGACGTACTCGTCCAGGCGCCGGCGTATCTCGCGGGGAGCGGGGATCTCGCCCAGCTCCTCCTCCGGTGTGGGCCGTTCGCTCTCCAGATAGCGCGCCGAGAGACGGATGCACTCGTCGCAGATATTGGCCGAGTTGCCGATGATCAGGCGCTTGACCTGACCCTGGGATCGGCCGCAGAAGTTGCAGCGCAGCTCTTCTCTCTCACTCACCGGGCACCGGTCCTGTCGCTGTTTGGGTCATCGCTTACGCGGCTGAGGAAACGTGTATAACACAACACACCCGTTGGGGCAAGGTTGAGTCAGGGCGGGTTGGAGCGGAGGGTCATCGCTGCTGTTAGACCGCCCACCCTCATCAACCCGATACCGTTAGGCCAACTCGCGCTTATCGAGGATCTTGTCCACCAGGCCGTACTCCAGGGCCTCGGGGGCGGGGATGAATTTGTCGCGCTCGGTGTCACGTTTGATGGTTTCAAGGTCCTGGCCGGTATGGTGGGAGAGGATCTGGGCCATACGATCCTTGAGGCGCAGTATCTCGTTGGCGTGGATCTCGATATCGGTGGCCTGGCCCGAGTAGCCGCCCAGGGGCTGGTGGATCATCAGGATGCTGTTGGGCAGGGCGTAGCGCTTGCCCTCGGTGCCGCCGGCCGAGAGGACCGCCGCCATGCTGGCCGCCTGGCCGATGCAGTAGGTGGCGATATCGGGTCGGACGAACTGCATCGTGTCATAGATGGCCAGACCCGCCGAGACGTAGCCGCCGGGGGAGTTGATGTAAAGGGCGATGTCGCGGCTGGAGTCTTCCTGCTCGAGGAAGAGCAACTGGGCGATGACCAGGTTGGCGATGTTGTCGTCGATGGGAGTGCCGATGAAGATGATGTGCTCTTTGAGCAGACGCGAGTAGATGTCGTAGGCGCGCTCGGTGCGGCCGGACTGCTCTATGACGATGGGAACAAGGCTCATCGTGTTTGACCTCGCTTGTGGGAGGGTGTGCTGGAAAGCCGCCGGATAACGCCCCGATTATAACAGAGTGCGGCGTTTAAGACCGTTCAATAGGTCGGGGGCGGCTCAACACGGCATCGTCGACCAAGGGAGCTGGCAAGGGCGAGGCTTTTCCAGCAGCAACGGCCCCCGCGGGGGCCGTTGCCAAGACTGCCCAACGAGTTCGCTTACTGAGCGACGTTCAGCTTGAACTCGAAGGTGACGGCGACCTCGGCGGCGATGGGTCGACCGGACTTCATCGCCGGCTCCCAGGACGTGGTCCGCGCCACGGCCAGGGCGGCCTGGTCGGCGTCGTTACGTCCACTGGTGTTGAGAACGCGCACACGCAGAATCTCGCCGGATTCGGAAACGTAGATGCCGACACGGCACTCACCCTGCCAACCGGCGTCGCGGGCGGCCTCCGGATAGGTGGGCTTGGGAATGCTGCCGATGATCTGCGGTTCCTGGCTGACGTCGGATTCCGTATCTTCATCGCCGCCCAACAGGCCCATCGACTCGAAATCACCCCCGTCGGTCTCCAGGGGTACGTACTCGGTCTTGGGCAGGTCGATTGTCTCGGCGGCCTCCTCGGACTCGCTGACCTCCGGGGCCGTCTGCACCATCTGGGCCGGCGGTTTGACCTCGGGGATCTGGATAGTCTTCGAGGGCGGTTTGTAGACCTCGATGTTCTCGAGCTCCTGAACGTCCTTGCGCAGCACGAAGGGATCAATGGGCTCGGAGAAGTTCGAGAGGGCCAGGACGATGAACTGGTGAACCAGAACACTGAACAGGATCCCCTGGCGGAACAGGGCTCCCTTGCCGGCCTTGGGTACGCTGGTATCTTTGGTCTCTTCGGGCATTGTTCCTCCCTGGCTCCTTGAATGTCTCCCGGGTGGCGTGTCTGCTGGAGGGACCGAGAAGGGCGGGCGCTTGAGCGGGATCTTTCGCTCGGGGGCTCAACCGAGCCTGTTTCGCAGCGAAGCCACTCTGTCTAGGAACGGGCGTTCCGTTAACTGTTTCGACCGGATAGACCTACCGGGTAACGCCCAATGGAACCATCTGTTTATGTTACTGGTTCACGCGCCGTAACCAGCACAGCCGCTACAACCGCCGCTGCCCGATCCTCGGTCCCTCCTGACTATATACGCTTCCGGAGGGTTTTTTGTTGCAACCCGGGCTTACAGTCCGCCGCTTTCCAACTCGGTGGAGAGCGAGATCTTGTAGGCCTGGGCCTCCTGGAGCCGTTGGAAGACCTCCATCAGTCGTCCGTACTCGGCGTTTTTATCGGCCTTGAACACCACGGTTATGTTGGGGTTGGCGGCGACCTCTTCGGTCATGATCTCCGGCAGGATCTCCAGAGCGATGTAGCGACCGTCGATATTGACGTTGCCGTTTGCATCCACATAAACCGACATGGTGTCTTTGCGCTTGGTCTTCTCCACCTTTTCGGCCTGGGGCAGTTGGATCTGCGGCCCCCGGTCGACGTTGAACACGGTGGTGGTCATGAAGAAGATCAAGAGCAGGAAGGCGATATCGGACATCGAGGACGACGGAATCTCCGGTTTTCCCTTATTTTTCTTTTTTAGCTGCATCCGTCCCCCCTTCCTATCGTATTTTCAACGCCAAACGCACGATGTTGGCGCGCTTGATCTCGTCGAAGACGTCGATCATCTTGTCGTAGCTGGCCTCGGGGTGAACCTCGAAGATGACGGCCAGCTTCTCGTTGGCGGCCAGGCGTTTCTCCAGCTCGTCTTTGAGTTGGCCCAAGCTGGGAATCTCCATCGGGTTCTGTTTGGCGTCGAGGTAGATGGAGCCATCCTGCCGCACCCGGACCGTGACCACGTTGTCGGCCTTGATCTGGGTGGGCTCTCCCTTGCCGGGCAATTGTACCCGGATGCCCTTCTCCACGTTGAAGATGGTGGTGGTCATGAAGAAGACCAGCAGCAGGAAGGCGATATCCGACATAGACGACGACGGGATCTCCGCGGCGACTCTGCTTTTTCGTTTAAAAGCCATGGCGTCCCTCGTCGTTTGGGTTTTAAGCCTGGGTGTCCTCGATGGCGTCGATGAGCTCGGTGGTGCTTTCTTCCATCTCGAGCACGAAGCGATCGATGCGGCTGGTGAAGTAGTTGTACATAATCAGGACCGGGAAGGCGATGGCCAGACCCGTGGCGGTGGTGATCAACGCCTCGGAGATACCTGAGGCCACAACAGTTGGCTTGACCTCGCCGGCGCGGGCGATACCCTCGAAGGCGCGAATCATACCGGTAACCGTACCCAGGAAGCCCAGGATCGGCGCGATGGTGGAAACCGAGGCCAGAACGATCAGCCCGCGCTCCAGGAAGGCCAGCTCGACCGCCCCGGCGTTGGCCGCCGTCTTCTCGGCCGCCGCCACGCCGCGGTCAGCTCGCTGCAGCACCGCGCGGAACACGGCGGCGATGGGACCGCGGTATTCCTTGCACTTCTCGATGGCCTCGGTGCGCTTGCCCGCCTTGACCAGGGAGACGACCTCGTCGGTGAACTTGCGGGCGTTGATCTTGGCGAACTGGTAGGTGAACAGGCGCTCGATGATGTAAGCGCCGGCCAGAACGCTGGTCAACAGCAGCGGGTACATGACCGGTCCGCCCTTGGCGAAGTAGTCCTGTACGCTTCCGGCCTCACCCTCGGCCTCCTCGACGGGAAGTTCCTCGGGGGCGGCCTCTTCGGCGTCCTCGGCAGCCTCGGCGTCTTCGGCACCCTCAGCGCCTTCGGCTTCAGCCTCGGCGGCCGCGGCTTCCTCGGCCTCGGCGCCCTCGGCGGCTTCCTCTTCCTGGGCCAGCACCATACCCACCGGTGCCAACAGGAACAGGCCGATCGCGACCAAAGCGATCAGTTTCAGCAGTTTAGCTTTCGCCATGTAAGCAATCCTCCCGGGCTTAGCTAAGCTAATTGTGGATGGAGCGAAACCTTCTAGTACTGACCCCGCTCCGTAGACCAAATGATGTCGTAATCACCGTAGCCGGTGCGATCCTGGAACAAAAACTTCATAATGTTGCCTTCGCCGCCGGCTCGATAGTAAACCCACAACAGGTGGGCTTTCTCCAGATCCATCAGGTTGGACATGAACTCGCCGGAAATCTGGTCTTCGGTATCCATGGACTCACCACCGACACCAGCCGTGTTAACACCTTTTGTGCCGGTGATGTTCAAACCGCTTTCCAACTCGCCCAAACCGCTTTCGGTGGGGTTTTCGACCAGCATACCGCTGCCCATCGGGCTTTCGGTGGTTTCGTCGGGTGGCCCAAAGATCATGTAGATTCTTCCACGATCGGTGTCCAAACCGTCGCCGTAGCCGGTGGCGAAGTGGTTTCGCACATAGGCCAGGCGGTTGTAATACTCGATCTTGACCTCGTTGACCGGGGTGTTCGGGTCGGGATCGCGCTTCTCCCAGAATCGCTCAACGAGCAACCAGCGCTTGTCCGGGGGCGCCGAGGCCAGATCTCCCAGTTCGCGCTCGGTGGCGATAAAAGCGATTTCCCGCAAAGTCTGAGCGAGTTCGGTATCGGTCATCACCTCGCCGGTCGAGGCCACTTCAATAGGTTCTGCGGACGCTTCGGCGCCGCCGATATCGAAACTCAGGATGCGGCGGGCCAACTCGGCTCCGCTGCTGTCGGCCAGGTACAGCTCCAATTCGTAGGCGCCCTTCTCCCATTCTGAAACATCCAGGGCCAGCATCAGGCCGTCGAAACCGGTGGTGCTAACAGTTTTGGTCTCAGAGCCGACAAGGGTGCCCGGGGCGTTATAGACCTCATAACCCAGCTCATAATCACCCAAAAGGGTGTAGGCCTCGCCGTACACGTATAACATGGTTACTGATTGATTGTTCAGACTACGGTCCGGTCGGGGCGCGACGAAGAAACCGAGCTTGATGAAGCTGTCATCACCAAGGAAGCCGTCCTCGCCGACCTCGGGAGCGGCGGTGTTTGATCCGGCGCCGAAATAAATCCCGGGCTCGACTATGGGCCGGGTGGTCAAGGCCGCCTCATCGATCGTCCGTGCATTGGAGGCCATCTGCAGTCGACTGATATCCGGAGTGACGAAGGATTCGACCTCCAGGGGCAGCAAAACCTCTCCGGTGAGCTTATCCTCGCTATTGGGATCGCCGATGGTCACCCGGGCCTCGTAGAGACCGGGCTCGATCTCGAAGCCGCTGGTATCCAGGCTGTAGGATTCCGTCGCCTCGGCCTGTGCCTTGCTTACCGCTTGAACGTCGTTGGACCAGCTTTTTCGATAGATTACCTGACCTCGGTCGTTGAGCAGCTCCAGGCGAACCACGTAGGTCGCCCACCAGGGACCGGTTTCCTCATCGTTTGACTGGAACAGCAGTTCGGAGTTGGGGACCTGGTAGTAGAGTTCAACCAGGGTGTTTTCCTCGCCCAGGAACTGGGCGCTGTCCACGGTGAACTCAAGCCCGCCGGTGGATTCGGCCGGGCCGAACTGTGCCGCTACAGGCACCACCAGCGTCAGGCAGCACAAAGCGAATAGGACTCTTTTATTCATGATGCACTCCAACGTCTCGGCTCGCGGTTATTCAACCACTTACCGTAGGGTTTAACCTCGGTTTGGAGAAGCTGTTCCTCGGGCGACCTCCCCAAATCCCGAGTGATAAACAACCTAGGTAAAGCAGTTTAGCCAATAAGAGCCCCGGTGTCAACCATTGAAACGCGCCGCTTCGGGACCAATCGCTCTAGTATGGTTC
>WJMB01000023.1 GCA_014728185.1 Candidatus Coatesiibacteriota bacterium | reverse complement strand
GCTCCCCTCTAGTCATTGCCACTTATTTGTATTTACAATGTGACAGGTATTTCTGAAGCTACTCGATTATTATCAGCAGATTACAACAATAACCCGGTCCGAAGAGGGTACAAGATTTCATGGAGTAAAGCGCTTCTACAAGCCGAAGGCGTTCGACAATCCATATCAGCCCGCAGGTACCCAGTCCCCTGGAACCCGCTTGTGACTGGATTCTCGGCAGCATCAATCATCCGTCAGTGAAACAAAAAGCCCTTGGTCGGCATTGATTAGTCGGCCTTTCAGCCAGCCCTCTAGCAGATGAGCACCAGTAGCTGGTTGGTTTATAAGCGTTGAGCATTCGACTGAAAACACCATGACCCCTCGGAGGCCGTATGCGTCGGTTGTCGACAATCCTGCCGTTGATCCTGACAATGGTCCTCGGGCCGACCCTTGCCGATCCCGGCGTCGAGCGGCCGCCGGAGATGTGGCGCCTGGACCTCGACGGCGACGGCGTTGACGAGGAGGTCTACATTCACGCTTACGTCGAGGAATCCTTCGGCTACGACGAGACCTTCATCGAGCTGACTCTGGAGGAAACCCTGATCGCCGAGGTCGATCTGGGACCCCAGGGCTACCTGACCTCGCTGGTCACCGAGACCCTGCCCGACGGTCGCGAGGGCCTGCTGGCGTTGCACGGGAAGAGCTACGGGGTGTCGGCGGGTTATGAGAGCTGGGCCACGCTGTGGGCCTGGGAGGCTGACGAGCAGCGGCTGACGGAGCGCATAGCCCTGATGACCGGCTACCACAGCGGCGGACTGGGGCTGGCCTCGGCACTGCGCTGGGTTGAGGATAACGTCTTTGCCGGATGGTGCCTGGACGGCCTGGCGGTCTATGAGGAGATCATCCGGAAAGAAGGCGACGAGCCGGAGCAGGGAACGCCGGCCTTCCACGAGTTCCGCTATCCGGGTCGGATCGAGCTGGCTCCAGACGAGAAGGGCCGCTTCCACCCGGCGGGCTACCGTGATCCGTTGGGCGTCTACCTGGACTGGCCCGCCGAGGGCCGCGATGGTTCGCGCTGGATCAACGACCTTCATCAACTGCGGCCCTTCCCACGAGAAGCGCTGATCGCCGCTGATCCGACCCTGGCCAATGAGACACCCTTCGAGATCCTGGCCCGGACGACCCCCGAACTCGAGTCCGGGGCGACGCTCTGGACTGACGCCGACAGGCTCGGGGCGACGACTATCGACACCTTCGTCACGCCGGGGATCGCCGCGGCCCAGAACGAGAACGCCCTCTACCTCTGGGGCTATCTGGGTCCGACACCGCCGCCGTGTACCCTGGTCCTCGAGCTGGGGACGACGAGGCAGGCTCCGGAGCTGAAGCTGTCCTGGGCCGGCGGTATTGGTGAGCGGGAGATGCCCGCCGCCGCCCGCCTGGAGCAACCCGGTGCCGGTCGCTTCGTCATCGAGCTGCCCTGGAGCGCCCTCGGCGCGACGGGTCCGCGACCGGTCTACCTGCGCCTGATACCCGAGGGCGGCACGAGCCCCCCGCTGCTGCTGGCCCCCGTCGTCCCCGACGAGTAGTTTTAGCATTGCCATCGCCTGATACACGAGGGCGGCACGAGCCCGCCGCTGCTGCTGGCCCCCGTCATCCCCGACGAGTAGTTTTAGCATTGCCATTCGACCCATGGATGAGCCCTGTAACGGGACCGTCATCAGCCAGGCTCTTGCGCGGAGTGCCCGCCGGCTTCCACCGGTCAAGCGCAAGACCGGTTTGTGGCAGTTGTCCGACGCGCTTAGTTGATGCGGCGGGGCGGGCTCAAATGCTTACAGCCTCGAAACGCACTGCCGAAACCTGCTGAAAAAGCCCGTTATCAATCGGCCTTTGCAGCAAAGTGTGCCACCGCATCCCGAGCCATAAGCCGGTGGATGAGAAGCTCTGAAGCAAATGGGACCGCCGAGGCGGTCCCGTTTGCCATGGTGTTGCCGGTACTGGGTGGAGGACTTAGTCCAGGGTCTTGATCTCGCCCCAGCTAGCCTCGGTCACGGCGCCGGTGTCGGTGTTGATCTCGACGTCGTCGATCAGCGGCACGAAAGCGGTGCCCGAGCCGTCGGTGACCAGGCGGAAGCGCACGTCCACGGTGCCGCCGGTGTAGGAGTCGAGATTGACCACACGCTGCTCATAATCCGAGGTGGCGGCGATGGTGCCGGCGGAAACATAGCCGCCGCCGGTGTCGACCTCGACGGTCAGGATGTCGCCGCCGCCGGCGGGATCCCAGTTGGCGTAGCAGCTCAGGGCGGCGGTGGAGGTGCCGGTCAGGTCGATGCCGGCCGCCTCGAGGTAGCTGTCGACGTTGTTATCGTACATGATGTAGCCGCCGGCGCCATGGTAGGTGCCGCCGTAAGGATAGACGTCGGCGCAGAACCACTGGTCGGCCGTGCCTTCGTCCTCGGTGCCCCAGGTGTCGTTGGCGCCGCCGGTGGTGATGTTGTCCATGGTGTTGCATGAATCGGCGAAGATGGGATCCGAGCCGTCGAAGATGGCCAGGTTGTTGTAGTGGCCGCCGTCGTACTCGACCACGGAGCTGGAATGGACGAAGAAGCGCAGGTAGAAGTCACCGCCGGAGTAAGCGGAAAGATCGACGGTGACCTCGGTCCAGGAGGTCTCCTCGTCGCCGGTGGTGGTATCCCAGAGGTCGTCCCAGCTCGAGCCGTCGGTGGAGCCCTGGACGATCATATAGTCGAAGTCCATGAAGTACTTGCCGTACCACCAGAAGGTCAGCTCGGGCGAGCTGGTGCCGGCCAGGCTGATCGCATTGCCGCTGTTGAAGGCGGCCCAGGAGTCGGTGTTGGGCAGGTAATCGCCACCGGGGCTGTCGGAGAGGCTGTAGTCCGTGGCCTGGCTGACGTTCCAGGCCGAGAGGTCGCCGGATTCGAAGTCGTCGGAGAAGATCAGGGCGTTGCTCTCCCCGGCGCTTACGGCCGGCACACCGGCGGGATCGGGGGTGACGCTGATCGTATTGCCCGCCAGAGCGACGGCGGCAACCAGCAGTAGGCAAACTAGAATCTTACGCATCTATATCTCCTTTTGCTAATAGTACATTTGTAGTGTCCTGCGAAAGAACGTATCTTAAAACTAGTACACGTCGATGATCATGTCAAGGTGCTTGGCGCGATAGGAAGAACAGCAGATCAATACGGCAATCCACCATGCATGCCGGCGGACTGCCACACCGGAAACGCTGCCCAGCAAGGTACTCTCTGGTGAATCATAGTTATCACTCGCTTGGAAGCCTCATGGATGGCAAATTGATTGCTATCGAATGCTTGGGGATTGTAACGCGAACTGAACCGACATCCGGGGCGATTGTTAGTTGCTGGTTCCAAAATATTCCTGCTGTTTTTGATTGGCACAATGCTGACGACTCGATCCAGCATCTGACTGACCAATGGGAGAGCCAACCCTTCTGAATACAGCGGCTCCAAGTGAAGGTAAATGCTGTCACAGGAAGGGATCGTAGGCCCCGTACTATCGGGTTATGTTTGTTATCTGCTGATAATACTCGTGTGGTAGCAGAATCACCTGTATCGAAAGAGCAATCAACAAGTACGGATTGCTATTCGAATCATAACCGCATCAATATCCAGCAGCAATACCGCGCTTGATAGAATCGGGAACAAAGCGCGACGCACCCCGACGACAACTAGCTGCCTGGTGAAGCCCACTTCTCCGCTCTTTTTGTTCCGATCACATTTCATGATTCCTATGGATATGCCGCACTTGGTGTTGCAAGAAAACTGGAAAGGAGTCATTTCGGCCGGCTGGTCCAGGGGGCTCAACTGATGTGTACAAACTATCAGCAGTCTATTGCACGATTCAGCTCTTCTATCAGCCGGGAGCTTCAGTGTGCTTTCGCCCTACGCCGAGCAGATACAATGAGTTGCATAAGCTAGGCGGTCCACAACAGCTAAAGACTTCTGTCTATTGTATAGTGATAGCTTTAGATACTAAAGAACCCGGTCGGCGAATTCCTCCGTCGACCGGGTTGTTGCGAGTGCTGGCTGGGGCGGTAGGATTCGAACCTACGAATGACGGCTCCAAAGGCCGTTGACTTACCGCTTGTCGACGCCCCATCGACCGGCGGCGCTTAAGCGGCCGTCGGGGTGGGGATTATAACACAGGGCGCCAAACGGGTCAGGAGGGATCAAGCCAGAGCGGCTACTCGCTCTCGGCGACGGCGGCCTTTTCGCCGTAGAGCCGTTCGCGCATTTCCTCGTCGTAGCGCTCCAGCACCACGGATTCGATCATGTCCCGGGTCTCCTGGTTGAGGGGGTGACAGACGTCGCGTCGGGTGCCGTCGCGGCGCTTCTTGTTGGGCATGGCCACCCAGAGGCGGTCGTGGCCGTCGATGATGCGCAGGTCCTTGACGATGAAGCATTTATCGATGACGATAGAGGCGTAGGCCTTCAGCTTCTCCTCGTCGCGTAGCGTGACCCTCACTTCGGTGATTTCCATCTGTGCCCCCTCGTCGTTGCACGTTACCTCATAAGCAGCGTGGAAAGGTTTAGTCCTGGGATTGGTGCTAAAGGGATCAACAGGCTTCGTCAGGCCCGTATCCGAGATGCAACGGGTCTGGTACGGCTCGCCCTGGTTATCTGGTTTGCACTTACCGGGATGTCTTTAGTCCGGTTCGTACCGGCGGGTTGATTGCAACAGTTTCGAGGGGGCGAAGGAGGTCCTCATCCTCAACGCCCGATGGTGCTGATGGTGCTTCCGGAAAAGCGACACCGCCGACCGGTCAGTCTGGTCGCAATCGATCCGGGATAGCAGACGCCTGATTCCGGTGTTGATGCTCTCCGGCAGTGGAACCGACTTAACGGAACAGTGAGCGATCACTACCGGTTCAAAACGCCGGGGAGCAGCAGCGGTAGACGTCGATGAAACAGCGCTGTGGTCAGCTTTCCTTGACCGTAACCGCGTCGTTGATGATCCGAGCCGGGATGGCCGCCTGACCCCGAGTCTCGAGCTCGCGGGCGCAACGTGCGGCCTGGTCTGCGTTTTCGGCCAGTCCGAAGCAGGCGGCTCCCGAGCCGGTCAGTGTCACCGCGTTGAGTCCGACCGACTGCAGCAGCTCCAGGCATTCCCGGATCACGGGGAAGGTCCCGCCGACGGGTGCGCTGAACACGTTGAACAGCTCGGTGGGGGGGGCGCCGCCGCTGAGCCAGTTTTCGATGGGCTCGCGCTCCAGGGGGACGAAGTCCTCCTCGGTGAGCTGCTTGTAGGCCCAGGAGGTGGAGACGGTGGCCTGGGGCAGGGCCAGCACCAGGTGCTGATCCCGAGGACAGCTTCGGGGTTCCAGCAGTTCGCCTCGGCCGTGGGCGAAGGCCACGCCGCCGCGCAGAAAGAAGGGCACGTCGGAACCCAGCTCGGCGGCCAGGCGCTCCAGCTCCGAGTGTTCCAGTGGCCCGCCGTGGTATTCGTTCAAGCCGACCAGAGCGCCGGCGGCGTCACTGGAGCCGCCGCCCAGGCCCGTCCCCGGCGGGATACGCTTGATGAGCTGGATGGCGACGGCGTTGTCCACGCCGGCCGTTTTGCCGAACAGCTCGGCGGCCCGATAGACCAGGTTGCGTCGATCGGCCGGCAGGCCACCCACGCCGCGGATGGAAAGTTGCAGGCGCCGGGCCGGTTCGATGATCAGACTATCACCGACGGAGACGGCGGCCAGGTAGGTCTCCACGTCGTGGTAGCCGTCGGTCCGCCTAACCGTTACCGCGAGACCCAGGTTGATCTTGGCGGGACAAATAATCCTCAGGTGCTTCATTTATAATACCTATCATAGGTTATGTAGTCTAGTCAATGGTTTTCTCGAACTGTTTCGAAAGCCGGACCGGCAGGCGGATCAGGTGTTGGGGGTTGGCCACTCCGAGGTCCGCAAAACGGTCCGCAAAACACCCACGATGGCGATGGGAATCCTGTTCAAGTGAAACCCGTGTTTCGTTATCCTCGGGTTCGGGCCAAGATCGGGC
>WJMB01000169.1 GCA_014728185.1 Candidatus Coatesiibacteriota bacterium | reverse complement strand
GCCAACATCGGCGGTATGGGCACACCCATCGGCACCCCACCCAACGCCATCGCCATCGGCGGGTTGCAGAAGGCCGGCTTCGACATCACCTTCGGCGAGTGGATGGGCTTTTCCGTTCCGATCATGCTCATCGCCCTGCTGCTGACCTGGGTGCTGTTGCTGGTCTTCTTCAAGCCCAAGACCCAGTCCCTGCGCATCCGCATCGAGATCAAACGCAAGATGGACTCCCGGGGCCGCTTCATCATCGTTGTGATGGTGGGCACCATCCTGGCCTGGCTGTTGCAGCCGTTGTGGAAAGACGCCGTGCCCGGGCTGACCACGGCGATCATCGCCCTGATCCCCGGCGTGCTCTTCCTGGCCGGCAAGATACTCGATAAGGACGACTTCAACTCCCTGGGCTGGAACATCCTGTTCATCATGGGCGGCGGTCTCTCCCTGGGTGTGGCGATGAGCGTCAGCGGCCTCAACTCCTACCTGGTGGGACTGATCAGCCTCGAGGGCCTGCCCTTCCTGGTGACCCTGGCGATCTTCGGCGTCATCGCCGCGGTGATGACCACCTTCATCTCCAACACCGCCACCGCCAGTCTGCTGATACCCATCGTCATCGGCTTCACCAGCCGGGGGTACGAGATGCTGCCCTTCGTGGCGCCCCTGGCGGTGATGGTCTCGCTGTCCAGCTCGGCCTCGATGGCCCTGCCGGTCTCCACCCCGCCCAACGCCATCGCCTACGGCTCCGGTGAGTTGCGGGTCAAGGACATGGCGCGTTCAGGCATCGTGATCACCCTGTTCTGCATCGTGATCATCCTGGCGCTCAACTTCCTGGTGGGGCTGGTCCTCGGGTAATCGCGCCGCCTCGGTCCAAATCAGCCACGGCGAAACGGCGGGCGCACGTATGCCCGCCGTTTCCATCTACCACCCGGCAAAAAACCCCGGCGAAACCGCTTTCGCGCCGTTGCCCTTACCCGCGCCCGGCATTGGCACGTTTCTTGCAGCAGAGCGGGGCGACCTATCGCCGACAACCGGCGCGCGATTCTGCAAGAAACGTGCCAATGCCGCCCGGGGAGGTGCGCAGGTTTTTGTACGCGCGCTGGTTGTTTCGCCGGGGTTTCGTCGCCGGGGTGAGGGGCTTTCCCGATCGCACGGGAGTCTTATCCGGCGGTGTCGTCCCGTCCAGCTTGTCATCCCACCCCGGGCGGGGGTATGATAGTCTCGAACAGCCAAATCCTGGAGGTTTCATGGAACGCGCCACCCCGATGATCTGTCCCGAGTGCTCGTCGAAGAAGACGGTCAGCTTCCTCTATACCGAGCCTGCGGCCCCGCCCCGTGTCTTTATCCACTGCGCCGAGTGCGGTGAGTTCATGGCCCGCATCACCGTGGCCAAGTACTCGAGTTTCGAGACCTTCGAGTCGGTGCTGCACAATCTCTCCTTCGCTCAGAGCCGGTCCTTCGGCAGCGCCCGCGAGATAGACAGCATGATCGAGTGCTTCGACGGCGAGGTTCGCGATAACTACGAAAAGGCCCTGGGCGTGCTGCGCGAACATCCCACCCCGCCGGTACCCGAATAGCTCCCGCCCCGCCGTGGGCGTTACCTCCAAGGAGGCGCCGTGCCCTACGACATCGCGGCCCAACTGACCGTGGCCTACTTCGAGAAGCACACCTCCGCCGGGGACACCCCCGACGATTATCTCGAGGTCTACCGCAAGTTCCTCACCGAGATCAGCGCCATGCTCGAAGAGTTCGGTTACCTGGACTGAGGCGTAACGAAGGAAACCTTGCCCCGCAACGGTTTGCTCGGTTCCTCTCCGCCACAGCCTAATAACAATCTAAACCCCTTGACTTTACCCCTTATTTAACCTAGCATTTCCCTAGGAATTAAACTGGGCAAATGTTGCCTAGCTTGACCAAGACTGGGTTTTAAGGGTGTTGGAGGGTAGGAAGTGTTTGGGAACACTGCCGCTTTCCTCCCCGAATCGTTGGTGTTGTTTGGTGTTATAAGGGATGGCATCATAAACGATCCAGGACCATCGAAAGGCGACTCGGAACACCATCGGAGTTCAAGGAATTGGCCGAGACGAGATAACCATGATGATCGCTTCTAGCCCCTGCTTTGGCAATCCAGTGCCTGCTCGCTGAAGGTATATGATGGTTATGCGCTTAATCTGGCAGGTGCTCTAGGAGCTGATAACTCATGCAGTTGTTCAATCAGCCCCGAGGCAACCAAAGAGGCCTGCTGCGCATTCGAAAAACCTGCATATCCACCACAAACAACTCATTCTTTGTGACTACTTGATTGCCTGCTAGTTGTAAATATTTTAAGGATATCCAGTAACAACGCGGTCCGTGACGCTTAAAGTGATTCTATCAATCAAGGCGGTTTTTCCGAGGTTCGGTCGAACATTGTTTTCTCTTGCGAGCTTACCGCGCAGGCGTCTCTTTGGTATAACGTCATGTAATCAGGTCGTTTATGGTTTGACTAGCGTCGAGGAGCATTATGTCAGGCAGTTGATCAAACAGCATCTGACCGCCCAAACGGACATCTCGGGTATACGGAAACCTCAGGTATCTGTCACAATCAGCTAGCTCGATGTGCCCGCCCGATTACCTTCTAGCCGTTTTTCTCTGCTAGTTATTCAGCAATGCCCTCGTCCATTGCCGTTAACCGGTACTTACAATAGATTCTGATTCATGGCGTCGCGTTTCATCCGTGCCGCTATTTGGCTTGCGACACTTCGCCCCAGGTATTGACCATTGCTTATTGACCGATGACCTTATCCGCCTGCGTCGATCAAGCGTCGGCGAGGCTTAAACGAGATTATCCGTTCGTTCGATACGGCTCGGGGGTACGATGCACGTCTCCACCCGCAGTGAATACGGCTGTCGCGCCATGCTGGAGCTGGCGCGCAACTTCGGCAACGGTCGACTCTCGGCCGACGAGATCAGCAACCGTCAGGCCATTCCGGAGCGCTACCTGGAGCAGATCCTGCTCTCCCTGCGCCGCGCCGGTTTCATTCACAGCCGCCGCGGACCCGGCGGCGGGTACACCCTGGTCAAGCATCCCCGCGATGTATTCATAGCCGATGTCATCCGCACCCTAGACGGCCATCTGGCCCCGGTGGCCTGCGCCAGCAAGACCGCCTACAAGGCCTGCAAGCGCGAGGGCAAGTGCGGCCTGCGCTGGCTCTGGCTGGCCGTCCGCGATGATCTGGCCCAGCGCTTGGAGAACACCTCCTTCGACGATCTGCTCAATCATCGGGCCTGATGTCTGAAAAACGGCGGTCTTTTGGCCTACAATAATAGAGAGCCTGGCTCTCTTTTTTGTATAGCCGATTTATCCCCATTATACCCGTTGACAGCGCGGGGATTTGCGGCTAGCTTTAGATAGTGGCCGTTGTCACATTTCCCTTGACCCGCCGGCGGGAACGAAGTAATATTAGATAAATGTGACATTTGACGTCTTAGTATCTGATCTTTATTCGTATAGTATATTGAAGCTGCTATAGGTAGCTTGCTCCGTGCCGATGCTTTTTTGATCGAATAATATGAGCGCTGATAATGGGGTTAGTTTTATTTAGAAGGTCATATACCGTGTTCGGACCGGTTTATAATTGTAACCTGCTGATAATAAGCGTCTAGTAGCAGATTCGCCTGTCACTTATCCGCAATTAATAGTGGCGGTTGCCGAGGGCCTGCTCGGTGGATTGCTTACCTTGCCTATTAGCTTGCAGATAACGATGATCCGATTGCCACTCAACTTATAACCGCCTCATTATCAAGTAACTAGCCCGCGCATTATTGAATCGGAATAAAAATAGACGCACCTGAACAGCGAATGCCCGCTCGGAGAACCTTTCAATATCGGCCCTGGTTTTGGTCCGATCAGGTTACCTGATGCCTGTATCATATGCTTGAGGTGGGTGGTTGGGGGCCGTCACAGCAAACTGGGCCGGCAACTGAGGCTAAGGCGAGCTCCCACCGGGGAGTTGACCTTGATGACTGCTTAATCAGCGTTGTCAATTTGAGATAGCGCCCGGCGGATGCGGGGGCCGAACCGACCAGCAGCCTGTCTTTAACATGTCACCCGGCGGTAGCGGCTCGGCGCAACCGGCGATCACCCGCCGCGGTATTGCCACATCGTGTTGATTGTTCCGCCATATCCCTAAGCCTGGTGAAGATGCCTTCGAAGAAAGACCTGCCACGGCTGACGACGGAACTGCTCTGGGGCGGCTCCCCCACCCCGGTCCGTTTACAGCGGCTCTGCCTGACCGATGATGCGGCCGATTTCGAGCTCGAGCTCGAGGAGCCCTTTCAACCCCACTGGAGCAGTTTCAAGTCCAACCTGCAACGCCTGGGCTTCCAGCGTGACGACCGTCATACCCGTTACGACCGTTTCCGGTTAGGGTCGACCCTGATAAGCCTCACCCGGGACGGTCGCCTGCTGGTGCGCCAGTTGAGCCCCGTTTCTACGGACAACGCCCTGGCCGTCGCGGCGTTGTTTCTGGCCGCCGACACCACCGTTCGAGAGACAGAGGTAGACGATGGCCCTGCAGGGTAATCTGGATGAACTCCCCCTGGTCGAGCTCCTGGAGGTCCTCGCCCGTCAACACCGTTCGGGCCGCCTGAGCCTGGAGACCGATCACGGCCGCACCGAGTTCATCCTCAAGCATGGTCGCCTGATCCATGCTGAGAGCGAGACCGACCGCGAGCCCCTGGGCGCTCTGCTGACGGCCCGTGGGTTGTTGACGCCGGAGCAGCTCCGGCAGGCCCTGGAGGCCTATTGCGCCGAACATGATTACGAGCGCTTCGGTGCGTTTCTGGTCGGCGAGGGCTATCTGAGCGCCGAAGAGGTCACCGACACCCTGGCCGATCAGCTCGCCGAGATCGTCTACCTGGCTACGATCCAGCCCCGGGGCAGCTACACCTACGAGCTGGCCGCCGAGCTGGACGATCCCACGGCGCTGCTGGTCAATCTGGGCCTCGATGAGGTGATCATCCGCGGCATCTCGCGCAACAGGAACCTGCCCGACCTGCGGGACAGCTTCTGGAGCTTTCGCCAGGTGCCCAGCCTGACCGATGATGCCGAGTGCCTCTCCCAAGAGAACCTGGATGAGGATTACTGGATCTACCTTTCCCTGGTCAACGGCCGTCGCAACCTGGCCGAGATCGTCCTGGCCGGCAATCTGGGCTACCTGAAGATGGTCGAGATCACCATCTCCCTGCTGGACCGTCAATGCCTTGACCTGGTCTCCCTGCCCTACAGCCTGCGCGACAAGAGCGCCCCGATGGTTCCCGGGGCGCAAGTCGAAACCAAGACCGTCGACTCCATCAAGCAGTGGCTCGCCGGGGAGGATGATGCGCAATAAGGCGGTGACCATCCTCATCCTGGCCGATCAACCCGAGATGGCCCTGCGGCTGTTGGAGTCCTTCCGACCCAATACCGGTCGCATCTCCGAGCTGACGACGATCTACGGATTTCTGGGCCGCTTCTACGAGGTCGGCGGCGGCGAGCTCGAGCTGGTCGCCGCGCCCACCAACTCCGACCTGCCCTCGCTGTTCGACTTGCTCACCGGCGGTGTGGCTGGCTACATCGTGGCTGTGGACTGCTGCGCCGAAGACAGCCTGAGCAACGTCCGCGCCGGTCTGGACTTCTGGGAGCTGATCAGCGCCGCGCCGCGCATCGTGGCCCTGCTCAACTACAAGGAAGCGGGCGCCATCGACCGCCTGCAACTGCGTTCACGGCTGAAGCTCTCCGCCGACGACCAGATGGTCCCCCTGCCCGAGGGCCAGTTGCGCCCGGCCATTCTTCAACTGCTCAAGATCATCCTCACCACGCAGAACGTGGATTAGACTCTGACGGACCTGCTCCGTCCGCGTTTCAAGACAGTCGGTCGAGCCGGCTGTTTCTCTTACCCCCGGATCCCCGGGCTCGCTTGATATCAGCCTGGGCTCATGAAGGCCGGGCGTTCAAGCGCCCGGCTGAGACCGGGGCGAAACCCGGCGACAGTCTGCCCGTAACTTGTGGTTGATTAATCACGGCCGCCGCCCGGGCAACGGGACCGGCGGCTTAGCGGTCCGAAGGCGGGTGATGATCTCAACCGCGATCCGCCGTAGCCGGAGACCGGCCTTTATTCTTGACAATTCTTCTTGACAATCTGGGTGATGCGGGGTGATTATTCCCTCACATTTCCACTCCGGGGAGGTTTGTTGAGCGGGATCGCTTTCTACATCGCCGTGGGCTTTCTGGCCCAGTTCATCAACTCCAGCCTGGGCATGGCCTTCGGCGTGACCTCGAACGCCTTTCTGCTCTCCCTGGGCCTGCCGCCCGACGTGGCCAGCGCGGCGGTGCATCTGGCCAAGGTGGGCACCGGGGCGGCTTCGGCGGTCAGTCACGGGATCCACGGCAACGTCGACCGGCGCCTGGTGCTGCGGCTGGTCTTCACCGGCATCGTTGGCGGCGTGTTGGGCGTCTTCCTGCTGACCTCCTTTCCCAGCGACTACCTGCGCCCCGTGGTGGCCGTCTACCTGTTGGTGATGGGCGTGCGGATCCTCGTCAAGGCCCACGCTTACCGGGGTCATCAGGAGGACGACGCCAAGCGGGTCAAGCGCCCCGGGCTGCCGCTGCTGGCGGCGGCCGGCGGCTTCCTCGACGCCGTGGGCGGGGGTGGCTGGGGGCCGATCCTGACCACCACG
>WJMB01000168.1 GCA_014728185.1 Candidatus Coatesiibacteriota bacterium | reverse complement strand
GTTTCTTGCAGCAGGGCGTGGCGGCCTCTCGCGCGCCACGGCCCCGGGATTCCGCAAGAAACGTGCCAACGCCTCGCGGGCCGGGCGCGGGGCGGGCTCGTTTGTCAGGATCGGTTTTGCAAAGGTCTCAACGTGGATTAGATTCCCCACCTTGAGCAATGAAGAATAAGCCACAATAAATCAACGAGAAACGTTTGAAAGCCTTTCTGGACCCCGTTAAACGACCCCGTCCCTCCATCCTCATGCAGACACCCATCGATCCTTGTCAGAGCCTTGTCGGAAAAAACTTCACCTTTATTCAACTTTACTGTTGACAGGTGGGGAAAAGGGGTTATACTATATCTGTGTGGTGAAAGGTGGGGAGAAGTGGGGGGTATTAATCGAGAACATCATGGAGGGTGTTTCGGACGAATCAGGCTGTTGTGTGTCGGCCGCCCCGTTCCCTGACGCCTTCAAAAAACCATTCGAGCGATTCACTGAAGAGCGCCGGCAACCGTCCGGGCAAATTACAGCGTCTTGAGCGATAAGGCATCAATTGACAACCCGTTAGCGACATATCCCTGTGCGTCTTCGAATGATGAAACCAGCGGATTGAATCCTCAAACAAGCCTGAACGGCACCGCGACCGGGCCCCCCGCTGGACCCACGGATAGAACCGTTCCGATCCCGCCACGCAGTCTAACGAATCGCGAATTAAAACGGCAAGACGGCGGATAACAGCGCAGCGAAGGTCGATCCATGTTCCTCGGACGTTACGAATACAGCCTGGACGCGAAAGGTCGCCTGGCGATCCCCGCCAAGCTGCGCAACGGCGAGGAGAGCGAGGACTGGGTACTGGCTCAGGGGCTCGACGGCTGCCTGTTCCTCTACCCGGCCCCCGTCTGGCGCGAGGTGGCCGAGCGTATCCAGTCCCTGGCCACCAACCAGCGCGCCGCCCGCCGCTTCGCCCGCCTGCTCTTCTCCGGCGCCGTCGAGGTCAGCCCGGACAAGCAGGGGCGCATCGGCATCCCGGTCCACCTGCGCCGCTGGGCCGCTCTGGAACGCGAGGCCGTCGTCGTCGGCGTCGGTCGGCGTATCGAAATCTGGTCCAGCGAGAACTGGAAATCCTACAGCGACGACGGCGGTTACGAGGACGCCGCCGAGACTCTGGGCGAGATCGATTTCTAGCACTGCGCCATCCCTTGCCCGCAGAAACGAGATACAGTGGAGCGCCACGTCCCAGTCATGCTGGAGGAGGTCCTGGAGGCCTGGGTCGCCGACCCGTCCGGGAGCTACCTCGACGCCACCCTGGGCCGGGCCGGCCACAGCCGCGTCCTGCTGGAGCGCTTCCCCGAGGCCCGGGTGCTGGGTTGCGACCGCGACGCCGAGGCCCTGGAACGGGTCAAGCGGGAAACCGACGCTGAGCACCAGCGCCGCCTGCGGCTGATCAAGCTGTCCTTCTCCGAGCTCGACGAGCTGGCCGAGCGCTTCGACGGCGTCCTGTTCGATCTGGGCGTCTCCAGCGAACAGCTCTCCGATCCCGGCCGGGGTTTCAGCTTCTCCCGGCCCGGCCCCCTGGACATGCGGATGGACTCCGCCGCCGGGCCCACCCTGGCCGAATTGCTGGCCGGGATTGACGAGGAGCGGCTGGGTCGTCTGATCCGCGACTACTCCGACGAGCGCCGTTGGCGCCGCATCGCCCGGGCCATCGTCGACCACGGACCCTACACCGACACCGCCGAGCTGGCCGCCGTCGTCCGCTCCGCGGCGGGACCCTCCGGACGCATCGACGGCGCCACCCGCACCTTTCAGGCCCTGCGCATGGCCGTCAACGACGAGCTGGTCCAGCTCGAGCGGGGGCTCAACAACGCCCTGGATCTGTTGGCCCCGCGGGGCCGCCTGGTCGTCATCGCCTACCACTCCGGCGAGGACCGCCTGGTCAAGCGCTTCCTGCGCCATCGCAGCGGCGGCTGCGTCTGCCCGCCGGGCATACCGGCCTGCCGCTGCGAGCCCCGCGAGGAGCTGCGGTTGCTCTGGCGCGGCGTTCGCACTCCGCGTGACGAGGAAATCGCCGTCAACCCGCGCGCCCGCTCGGCCAAGCTCCGCGCCGCCGAGCGGCTGGAGTCCGGAAGGGACGGACGATGAGCCCCCGGCGCGGCTACGGTTTCTGGTTCCTTATGATCCTGGGCGCCGCCGTCCTGGGCGGCCTGCACCTCTTTCTCAACAGCCGGGCCTACCGGCTGCGCGCCGAGATCGACGAGCTGCGCCGCCGGGTGGTCGAGCAAGAGGAAATGGCCCGCGGCATGGCTGAGAAGTGGCGCCTGGCCACCGCGCCCCATAACCTGGAATCCCTGGCCGCCGAGCGCCTGGAGCTGGTTGTTCCAGAGGAGCTGGAAACGGTGACCGTCGAATGACGACGGTTCCATCCCGCTACCGGAGCAACAGTGACGGACCAGGCGTTCCGGGGCGTCAGCCTCCAATCAATGAAACGCGGACTCGACCGATGATCGACCCACGGAGGACGAACCGGTGATGAATCAGCGGGAAACGCGGGGGAAAGCAACCCGGGAACCGGGGAGCCGGCGGCTGCGTTGGCTGGCCCTGGGCCTGGGTCTCTTCGCCCTGGTCATCGCCGGCCGCCTCGTCGACTTGCAGTTGCTTCGCGGAGCCGAGCTCCGCGATCAGGCCCACAGCCAGCAGGTGGCCCGGGAGTCTCTGCCCGGCCTGCGCGGCACCATCTACGATCGCAACGGCACGGTGCTGGCCGTGGACCGCGAGATCACCACGGCCTTCCTGGCGCCCCGGGAGCTCACGCCGGAGCAGCGCCCCGTCGTAGTCGAGGGCCTGGCCGAGATCCTGGGTTTCTCCCGCTCCCGCTTGGAGGAGCTGGTCCGTCGCGACAGCTACTTCGTCTGGCTCTCGCGCCGCCTGGAGGACTCCGAGGAGCTGGCCCTGCGCGAGGCCGGTCTGCCCGGTGTCCACCTCCGCGAGGCCGCGGCCCGTTTCTACCCCCAGGGACCAACCGCGGCCCACGTGCTGGGTTTCGTCGGCGTGGACCACCAGGGGCTGGAGGGCATGGAGCTGCTCTACGACG
>WJMB01000167.1 GCA_014728185.1 Candidatus Coatesiibacteriota bacterium | reverse complement strand
TCTTGCAGCAGGGCGGGGCAGCCTCCCGCCGGGCCGCCGCGGGACGGGCGCAAGAAACGTGCCAAAGCCGGGCGGGAGGGGAGGGCGTCCGCGGGGAGGGGGTTTTGCAAAGGTCGGCGGTGCGGGGACCCTGGGGCGGGCTGCGGTGGACAGAGGGGTAAGGCAAGGGCCGGGTCAATGGACCCGGCCCGATTGCTAATGGTGTAACGCGACGCTCTGCTACACGATCCGCGCCGGGGCGGGGTGCTCGTTGACGTAGCGCTCGAAGAAGTCGTAGCGCTCGCGGTTGACCTCGATGAAGTACTCGCACTGACGCTTGACTTCCTCGGGGTCCACCTTGCGCCGGGCCACGCCGGTATCCATCGCCGCCTGGGCCACGGCGGCGGCCTCGGCGGGCATCACCCGCG
The DNA here is from genome assembly GCA_014728185.1 of Candidatus Coatesiibacteriota bacterium. GTDB lineage: Bacteria > RBG-13-66-14 > RBG-13-66-14 > RBG-13-66-14 > RBG-13-66-14 > WJMB01. The sequence goes on along the minus strand of WJMB01000167.1, from coordinate 8,146 downwards.
GATCGGTGGGCTTGGTGATGATGTAGTCCTCGGATAGTTCGTCGTCGGGGATCAGGTCGGCGACGGCGCGGGCGGCGGCCAGGAACATGGCCTGGTTGACGTCGGAGGCGCGGACGTCCAGGGCGCCGCGGAAGATGCCGGGGAAGCCCAGGACGTTGTTGATTTGGTTGGGGTAGTCGGAGCGGCCGGTGGCGATGATCCGGGCGCCGGCTTCGGCGGCGTCCTCGGGCATGATTTCCGGGTCCGGGTTGGCCATGGCCATGATGATCGGTTCCGGGGCCATCGAGCGGATCATCTCCTTGGTGAGCTGGTTGGCGACGGAGAGGCCCAGAAAGACCTCGCGGCCCTTGACGGCTTCGGCCAGCGGTCCCTGGACGCCCTCGCGGTTGGTGACCTTGGCGATCTTTTCCTTGAAGGGGTTCATGTTCTCGCTGCGGCCTTCGTAGATCGCTCCGCGGGAGTCGCAGAGGATCACGTCGGCCACACCGGCGGTCATCAACAGCTCGGTGACGGCGATCCCCGAGGCCCCTGCTCCGTTGACGACGACCTTGACCTCGTTCATCGGTTTGCCGATGACCTTGAGGGCGTTGTAGAGGGCGGCCAGGGTGACCACCGCGGTGCCGTGCTGGTCGTCGTGGAAGACGGGGATGTCCATCTCGTCGCGCAGGCGGGCCAGTATCTCGAAGCAACGCGGGGCCGAGATGTCCTCGAGGTTGATCCCGCCGACGCCGGGCTCCATGGCCTTGACGGTGCGGATGATCTCCTCGGTGTCCGTTGTACGCAGGCAGATGGGGAAGGCGTCGACACCGGCCAGCATCTTGAACAGCACGCTCTTGCCCTCCATCACGGGCAGGCCGGCCTCGGGTCCGATGTCGCCCAGGCCTAGAATGGCGGTGCCGTCGGTGACCACCAGGATGGTGTTGTCCTTGGAGGTGTAGTCGTGGACCTTGGTGACGTCGGCGTCGATCTCGCGGCAGGCCTGGGCCACGCCCGGGGTGTAGGCCAACGTGAGGTCCTTGGCGTCGCGGGCTGGAACCTTGCTGACGACTTCGATCTTGCCCGAGCCGGCGTAGTTGGCGTGATGGTAGTCCAGGGCCTCCTGCTTGGTGTAGGTGACCAGGCTCTGCTTCTTCTTGCCCAAGGCGAACCCCCTGCTTGTTTTCCGGCGCCCGGCGGGGCGACGGGGTTGGTGAAAGAAAGAACGGGGGGAGTATAGGCCGCCGCCGGGAGGGGTGTCAAGGCGGTATGGACATGCGATATTGCCAAACCGGGGCTCATCGAGCCCCGGTTTGTAGTGCTTCATCGCGGCTCAGCCGTCGCTCAGCGGGCGACGACCAGGCGGCGGGTCAGTGTACCCCCGGCGCCCTCGAGGCGCAGCAGGTAGACTCCGTCGGCCAGGCGGGCGGTTGATGAGCTGAACTCGTGACGCCCGGCGGCCAGCTCGCCGGAGTGCAGCAGGGCGACGCGGCGCCCGGCCAGGTCGTAGAGAGCCAGCTCGACGCTGGAGGAAGCGTTAAGGTCGACGGCGGTGCTGAAGCCTTCGCGGGCCGGGTTGGGCCAGGGAATGGCCAGAGCCGTGGCACGGGTCTCGCCGGTGACGCGGGCCTCGGCGGGGCCGAAGAGCCGGGTTCCACCGGCGGCGTCGGTGACCTCGAGCCAGTAGCTGTGGGTTTCGCCGGGAGCGGCCTTGAGGTCCAACCAATGGGTATTGCGGCCGGGCAGCGAGCCCGAGACATCCACGGGAGCCTCCGCACCGCGCAGGATGCGCAAGCGGGCCGGGGTCTCGCCCTGGACAGTCCAAGAGACCAGCACGCCGTCATCGACGGCCCGGGCGGCGAGTTCGATGTCCTCGACGGCGCTCGGCGGATCCACTTCGGCGGAGTAGACATCGCCGCCGGAGCCCATCTCGTTGACGTGCACTGTCTTGCCCGTGGAGGTAAGCAACAGGCCGTCGGCGGAGAGCTGGACGTGTTCACAGGAGCCGGGGTGGTCGATGCCGAACCAGGGCTGACCGGGATTGTCGGCGTCGAAGACCAGGGCCTCGTCGTGGGTCTCGTCGGCGTTGCCCCAGGTGGCGAAGGCGATGACCCGACCGTCGGCGGAGATATCACAGACCACGGGGCGGTCCTGGTACTCGGTGTCCGTGCCCCGCGGCGTGGCGTACTCCCAGTCCGGCGTGCCGTCACCGGCGACCTGGTGGTGGGTGAAGAAACATTGCAGCATGTTGTTCATGTCGAATTCCCACCAGCCGACGACCAGCTCGGCGCCGTCGTCGGTGAAGGCCGAGGTGCCGACGTAATGAACGGGGGTGCCCGGGTGCTGGTACTGCCAGAGCTCCTCGTACTGCTTGAGAACATCGTTCCACTGGACCACGGTCAGCGGGGCGTTGGCGTAGCTCATCAGCTCGGCGTCGGGGCTGATCGCCCAGCCGCTGTTGCTGCCGACGTCCCACTGGGCGATGGTGGTCGCCGTGGCTGTGTCGACGCGGTAGAAGGTGCCCCCGGCGCGCAGAACGACAACATCGCCGTCGGCGCTCAAACGGACCTTGGAGGGGCCGAAGCTGTTGGTCACATCCTTCCAGACCCCCAGGGGGGTGGAGGAATCGGGACCGAAGAAGAGCACCGCCGGATGGCCGTCGTGCTTGACTCCCACCGCCAGCAGGGTGCCGTCGGCGGCGCAGTCCAGTCGCATATCATTGGACCACATATTCTCGGTGCTATAGCCGGCGGCGTGGGCGTCGTAGGTCCAATCCGGACCGCTGGAGGAGTCGTGGCTGAAGCGGTAGACCCGGAACAGGCTGGTGTCGAAGTTGTTGTACCAAACGCCGTAGAAGACGTCGGCGTTCTCGGCGCCCACGGGGGCGAAGCCGCCGCGATGGCCCTCCCCGCCTTCTTCGTGCCACTCCCAGAGCGGGTCACCGTTACCGGCGGTCTCGAACATCTTGAAGCCCTGGAACCAACCGCCGGAGAGGATGTAGTCGTAGTCGTGGCCGAAGCAGCAGGTGTTGCGCTGCCCGCCGCCGCCGTCGGGAATGTTGTAATGCCAGAGAATCTGCGAGAGGGGTTCCGGAACGACCCGGGCCGGCAGGTAGGCTGTCCCGGCCGCGCTGAGAGCGACCGGCGTGGTCGTGGCGACGGCGCCTTCGGCATCGACGAAGCTGCGGGTGTCGCCCTCAAGGGCGCCGGCGGCCAGGGCCGTCAGGCAGAGGAAGAGGCCGAGATAACGCATTGTGGTTCCTTTCGCTGCCGGGGCCTGACCGTTGAGGTCGGACGAAATGCGCGGATGGTTTATTGCGGGGGCGGCCGTCCGGCTGCCGGGCGAACCGCATCAAGCGGTTGAATAATGGTGGATCAAGTTGGGCTGAACAGCGGGAAGCACCGGATGGTTCCAAACGCTCACCACGATTACGGCCCGCCCTCTCACGACTACCTGAATCAGCTCAGCGCAACGCGAAGGAGAGCCACGCCGGAACAAGAGCCGTCGTTGCTTGGCACGGAGCCCCTCGCTCAATTCCCCGCACCGTCGACGTCGACCGCGGGCTCATCCACGGCGATATCGAGAAAGCGCTTGAGCCCCAGGTAGAATAGCGGCGCGCCGCCCAGCACGGCCATCACACCGCCGACGATGGACAACAGACCCAGCTGGGTCCAGTGGGCCAAGGCCTGGAAGAAGAAGCACAGCGCCAGACCGGCGTAACCGGCGGACTGGAAGCGTTCCTCGCGTTTCCAGTAGACCAGGGCGAAGGTGCCGACGAGGATCAGCCACATCAGGTAGAAGAAGCCGGTCAGGGCGCCGCCCTCACCGAAGATCGACCCCAGGCCCAGGAAGGTGTAGCCCAACCAGAACAGGCCCACCGAGAGGAAGGCCGTGGCCTCGCGGGTGCTACCGCGGAAGTAGAGCAGCAAGCCGATAATCACCTGGGCCAGACCGCCCATGTTGACCCCGATGGGTACCACGGAGTCCAGGCCGCCCAGGGACTCGAAGAGCGTCGTCAGGTAGAGCCCCAGCATCAGGGTGCTCATCCCCAGGGCGATATACCCCAGCGGGATCAGGTTGCCGCGCTTCGGCATGGTTCCTCCTTGGCAAGGCATTTCGTTGAATGAAAAGAGATGCTTGGAATCTACCGGTCCACGGCGCTCCTTGGCCGGGGGGCGGCTTTGGCACGTTTCTTGCTATCCCTTTCCCATGGTCGACTCCCCCCGCGTCCGTCAGATACTTGCACGGTGTCCGCCCCGCTCGAGCTTATTGCAAGAAACGTGCCAAAGCCGCCGCGGGGGTCGTCAGTTCTGCAGCCGGTGGAGCAGGTCGGCGGGGTGGATGAAGCCCCGCGGTTTGCCGTCGCGCCCGCAGACGATCAGCAGCTCGACGGCGGGGTCGGCGAAACGGGCGGCCAGCTCCTCGGGCTCGGCGTCGGGAGAGACCACGGCGAAGCCGGTGCTGACCAGGCCGTTGAGCTTGGCGCGCGGTGCTACGCTGGGTCGGCGGCGCAGCTCGGCCATGCGCTGCAGCAGGTAGGCGTAGAAGCTGTGTGTGGTGGTCTTGCCGTGGGCCATGGACTGATCGGGTCCCTTGACGCCCTCGATGAAGTCCAGGTGGCAGCGCAGCAGGCTGCGGTCGGTCTTGGGGTCCACGGCCAGCAGGTGGCGGGTGCTGGAGTCGGGGACGACCTCCTCCTTGCCCAGGGCGACGGCGCAAAGGGTGACGTAGAGCAGCATCTCCTGCTCGGGCACCTGGGCGGCGGGATCGACCTCTGCGGCCAACAGGGACAGGTCGTTGTCCTGGTCGACGAAGTCGCCGGAGAACTTTTCGAGGGTGTCCACGGCGTCGGAGAGCCAGGCGCCCAGGGCGGCATCGACGCTGTAGAGCAGCCCGGCGCCGACGATGGCGGCGTCGTCGGAGTGGCCGGGTCCGACGCGGTAGCGGATGTAGTAGTATTCGAAGGGGCCTTCGTCGATGTCGTCGGTGTCGACCTCGGCGGGGTCGACGATCATTCCCAGCTTGCGGAACTCCTCCAGTTCATCGGCATCGTGGGCCTCGTGGGCCAGGGAGTCGGCGTTCTGGTTGAGCTCGCGCATCACCCGGGTGTCGACGACGTAGCAGCGGCCTCCACCGATGTTGACGTCGAAGAGCTTTTCGGCCCGGGCGCGAACGGCCTCGTCGTCGCGCAGGCCGCCGATGTAGATCCCGCGCAGCACCTCGGCGGGGTCAACCTCGATCCCGCCCAGCCAGGGCACGCGCAGCAGGGGATGGCCGGCGGAGTCGACCAGGCGGGTGCGGCCCGCGCCGTTCCGCTGGGACCTGACCCACTCGAAGACCTCGTTGATGAGGGCCTGGCGGGCCAGGCGGCACTCCTTGACGGGCCAGCCCAGGAGCCTGACCACCTGGTGGGTGGTCAGCTCCGGGTAGCGGCGTTTATGGAAGGCGCCGGCGCCGGTGTGGGCGTGACCTTCGATGGACTGGGCCAGGATCAGCTCGGCGACGCCGGCCTCGGTGTCCAGGGTTTCGTTGTTCCACAGACTCTCAAAGTCACGGCGGACCAGGTTGGTCAGATCGGGCTGATTCACTTGTCCCCCGGTTCGCTAAGCGGTGGTCCCAGCCAGCCGGAGCGCAGCTCCCTGCTTCGGTTGAAGTAGAGGGGATAGAAGCTCTCGGCGTCCGGGTTGTCTATGTGGCGGAAGAGGAAGCCGTCCTGGCCCTGAATGCGGGTCAGGATGCAGATCAGTTGATCAGCGGCCAGGCTGACGCATTCGGCGGGGCCTTCGGGCAGGGTAATGACCTGGGCCTCGTAGGGGTTCTCGACGTAGCCGAAGCGCACGGCGGGTCGGCCGCCGTCCTCGGAGGCGTAGGCCATCAGCTCGCCGTTGGTGACGTAAGCCCCCTGCTGGAAGCTCGGGGTGTGCAGCTCGTATCCATCTTTGTTCAGGTCGAAGCTGCGCAGCAGGTGGGTCTCGCCGGGCAGGCACTCGACGTAGAGCCGACCCTCGGCGAAGCAGGTCGGCCAACTGTTTTGGGTGTAGCGGTCCAGGACGTAGGACTCGGCGCCGTTGGGCGAGATCATCACCCTGGTGTCATCGACAGGTCCGACGCCCACGGCCAGGAAGCGGCCGTCCTCGCTGATGCGCGGCGAGACCAACAGCTCGCGGTCGGCCAATGCGGCGTCGACGCCGACGTAGAAGCCGTCGGGCATGTACTTGAGCGCCTTGAGCTTGGCGGCCAGCTCGGCGGCCTCGACGAGGAGCTCGGCCTGTCCGGCTGTTCCGACCATGTAGACACCGTAGACGCCGCCCAGGTCCATCACGGCCAGCACGCCTCCGCCGTTGTCTACCGGGTGTATGTCGCCGATGTAGTCGGCGGCCGGCGAGAACTGGACCAGGGTGGCCTGGTCTTCGCCCAGGGGCATGTACCAGAGGGTGCCTTCGACATCGTCGACGAACCAGAGGGTGTAGCTGACCACGGGCCAGAGGTCGGGATCCAGGTTCGCGACGGGCTCGTAGCCGGCCTCGATCATCTCGGCGCGCCGGTCGCGCCAGAGGGGCTCCTCGTTCTCGATGGTCTCGGTGTACTCGTACTCGTAGTCGGAGCCGGTGTCCATGTCGCAGTCGTCGCTGACGAAAACCAGGAATGTCACGGCGGCGCCGATGACCATCAGCAGGACCAGGCCGATGAAGAAGGGTCCGCAGCCGGCCGCGCGGGAGCGCAGCTTGCGGCTGGACTCGCTGGGTCCGGTGTGTTTGGGCGGACCGAAGACGCCGGAGGAGGAACCTCCGCCTCCGCGTCCGCCGCTTCCGTAGGGTCGGGAGCCGCCGGAGGGGCGCGCCGCCGGGCGGCTGGGTGGTTTGGGCGGACCGTAGACTATGTCTTCGGTCGGATAGGCGGGGCCGTCGTCGTAACGCTCGAAGTGGCGTGACGAGGCGCCGCAGGCCGGGCAGGTTCCGTCGAGGGGCTCTTCGAACTCGGCGTTGCAGCGCTTGCAGAAGTACATGGCAACCTCCCGTCGGCCTTCGCCGATAGAGGACGGGGTGGGCTGGTGACTAACCTATCAGGTTTCATTTTATCCCATGCCGGGCGGGGTTTCAATCATCCCTGGCGGGCGGCGTCGGAGATGGGTTACACTGGAAGGCGATTATCCGGCTCGTTTGGAGCACGGTCGTGCCTGGCCAACGCATCAACACGTCAAGCAGGAAAGGTGTACAGTGCGCTTCGGCATGCATATCTCCACCGCTCCGGGCCTAACCAAGCTGGCCGACTACGCCGCCGAGATCGGCGCCCGGACCTATCAGATCTTCGTCGACAGCCCCTCGACCTGGAGCTATGGCGAGTACGACCCCGAGAAGGCCCGCGCCTTCGTCGAACGCCGCCGCGAGCTGGAACAATGCCCCCTAGTGGTCCACACCGGCTACCTGATCAACCTCTCCAGCGATAACAAGGAGACGGCCGAAAAAAGCCGAACGGCCCTGGCCAAGGAGTTCGCCAAGGCGACCCTGGTCGGCGCCGACTACCTGGTGCTCCACCCGGGCAAGCACATGGGCCGGGGACGTCAGCGCGGTCTGGAGCTGATCGTCGAAGGACTGTCGGCCGTCTTCGACGAGCTGCCCGCCGACGTCGAGCAGCCCCTGTTGCTCCTGGAGAACTCCGAGGGCTCAGGCACCTGTCTGGGGGTCGGCTTCGATGAGCTGCGCTCGCTGCTCGACGGCTTGGCCGAGGGCGGTCGCCGGGCGGGAATCTGCCTGGACACCGCCCACCTCTGGGGCGCCGGTTACGATCTCTCCAGCCGGGAAAGTACCCGCCGCGTCGTCGATGAGTTCGCCGGAACCGTCGGCCTGGAACACCTGCACTGCTTCCACCTCAACGATTCACTCAAGGAGCTGGGCTCCCGCACCGACCGGCACGCCTACCTGGGCGAGGGCGAAATCGGTCTGGCGGCTTTCCGTGAGTTGGTCAACGACGCGCGCCTTGAAAACTGCGCCATGATCCTGGAGAAGACCGGCGAGAACAAGACGCACAGCAAACGGCTGATAGCCGAGCTCGAGGCGCTGCGGGACTAGCCGCCGTCACCGAAAAGATCGCCCGATCCGGACGGCCCGACTCCCGGCGAAACAGGCCGCGGATGGGACGGTTTACCGTAGCCACGGCGCGGGGTGTTGGC
>WJMB01000166.1 GCA_014728185.1 Candidatus Coatesiibacteriota bacterium | reverse complement strand
GCCGATTGGACGACCCAGCCCCGGACTCCGCAAGAAACGTGCCAACGCCTGCCCGCCGGACGGCGAGAGCGTTGTGCGGGCCGGGAGCGAGTTTGGCGAAGGTCGCTGTAACAATTCAGCGAGGCGATGGGCGACTAACAAGCCACGCGGATCAGCCTGATTTACTGAGAACACACTCTGCGATGCCATGTGTTCATATGTGAAAAGATCATGTAACTGTTTCAGACAATTGTGTTACTGGATAATGTTCAAATAAGTGCAACGGATTATAACTCGTTATTGAACAGGCACTTCCAGTTTGTGAATTGCCATTCAATGTTATATTGCTTATACCGCTGTCATTATCATGCTATCTATTAGTTGCAGTTAACTTCGACTTGTTTTTAAGGCAACTGTAATAGGGGAGCAGTTGGATCCGCTTAAAGGTTATGGATGCTGATATTGGTTGGCATACTAATACTAGTCTATCGCTTGATTTTGAAGTTGCAATAGCCGGCCGGTCTGACGAGATGACTGCTTCCGCCGAGCATTTATCGAGGCCCCCAACCCGATGCGGCTCTCGAGGTTACAAATGCTGGTCTAGTATCATGTGATGATCCCAAATACAATTAACAGACAATCAGGTATGCATATCAAATGAACTGTTTGGGACAGGCAGGTGAGTTTCCAGATTCCAAGGATGCCCGTTTAGACTTCTCGGTGCTCGAAAACAACTGCTTGGTGCCATTGGCCACATTGACGATGCTCAACCCTAAGCATCATATTAACATGTATATATAACGAATGAGCGCCGAGGGATTAAGGCTGCAGACTAATCTGTCTTCGACACGGCCTCTTATCAGCACTTTTCGAGATGGATCGGTGTTTTGAGTTGGAGTCAGCTGGTCCGGGATCGTTTGAGATGCCTAGGTGAGATTACTGTTCGACACGCTGGATCAAGTGACAAAACAAGAAATTGTGGATATTGACTGCTATTCTTAAAGATGAACACGGCAATGTAGAAACTGTCAACAGGCTGTCAACTTGCTAGTCATTTCAAACCAGAGAATGCTTAATCTAGTAATGAAGCCTGTCGCCGGGGCGATCAATAGAAGCGTATGGGAGGCAGGCACCAGGCTCTGTTTCTAGTCCCCTGAAACAGTTGAGTATCTCGACAGAAATACAACGCGCAACGATCGATCCCAGAATGACTGGAACCCGGTGGTTCCGGGAAACGTTTCTGCTTAATACGCTGTTTCCGCACATCGGTTAACGTTGGAACTGGTCGGCGGTACGCTTCGATCAATTCTTTGTTCTTCCCAGCTTACCGTCCTTATTGAATGGACCGAAGATTATCCACCCGAAACTTGGCGGTAGAGGAAATTTGTGCTATATTGACAGTGAGAAGTAAATTGACAATTTGCGGTTCAGACATGTATTTCATAGACATCAATAATCCCAGCGACAGCAAAGACTAGATTCTCCCCCTCACAGAGAAGGTGCCAGCGTGCTGTATCAGACAGCCTGCGTTACAACGGTGCCGCGCTGCGGTACGATCCCGCGATAAAGCGGGGCGCACCGGCAACGCTTGAAACCTTCGCCGGAACCCCGTCGCACTGGGGCCGCCCGGATCTGTGAGGAGTTTATGCAAGGAGAACTACTGCCCAACGGCAGGCGTGAGATCAGCGTGCTGTTCTGCGACGTAACCGGCTTTGCCGAACTCAGCGCGAAGCTCGGGGACCACGCCACCGCCGAACTACTCCAGCGATTCTTCAACATCGTCGGTCAACTGGTCGAGGACCACGGTGGTGTCGTGGACAAGCTGATGGGCGACTGCGTGATGGCCACTTTCAACGCCGTGCGCAGCCGAGCCGACCACAAACGCGCCGCACGCGAGGCGGCGCGTCGTATCGTTCGCGCCGTCAAGGAGATCGAGATCGACGGGGACACCCTCAACGTTCTGGTCTCCGTCGAGAGCGGCGAGGCCGAAGTGGTCACCTTCAACTGCGGCTCGCACTCGGCCACCACGGTAATCGGCGAGCTGGTCAACCGCGCCGCCGTGGGCTTGCGCCGCGTACCCAACCACAACGGCGGCTGACCCCGCCCCGACCTTTTGTCGTTTGACCCCCCGCAAATCCTGGGCTAAGATTAGCCCAGTCGCGGGGGTTTTTGCACTCCCTGCGGTACCAGGCAGCATATCGGGTCAGACTCTATTGGCATCCTCCGCGACTAGACCGTCGATTGAATCGACGCGCAAGGTTTCGCGAGGACTCCCGTCGCGACCACTCGATGACTGTATCAGCCAACCCCTTCAAGGGAGACGCCCTGCAGAATCCGCTCCCGCCAGACCAGCCGCGGGCCAGAAGCGTCTCCGAGCTGACCGCCGAGATCCGCGGCGCCCTCGAGACCGAGTTCCCCGACGTCTGGGTCGCCGGTGAGCTCTCCAACGTTCGCCTCTACTCCAGCGGCCACCTATACTTCCGTTTGAGCGACGATAACGCGACCCTCAAGGCGGTGATGTTCCGCCCGCGACCCCGCCGCCTCGACTTCACCCCCGATGACGGCCAGGCCGTCGTCGCCCACGGCCGAATCAGCGTCTACGCCCCCCGGGGAGACTACCAGATCATCGTCGATGGCCTGATCCTCCAGGGTCTGGGCGCCCTGATGAAGGCCTACGAGGAGCTCAAGACCCGCCTGGCAGCCGAGGGCCTCTTCTCCGCCGAGCGCAAGCGGCCCCCGCCGCGCCTCCCCCGACGGGTGGGGATCGTCACCAGCCGGGACGGCGCCGCCCTGCGCGACATCCTGAACGTCCTCGAACGCCGCCACGCCGGCCTGGATATCCTGCTGCGCCATTCGACGGTCCAGGGCGCCCGCGCCGGCGAGGAGCTGGCCCGGGCCGTCGAAACCCTGGCCTCCTCCGGGCTGGTCGACGTCCTGATCGTCGGACGCGGCGGCGGCTCCTACGAAGACCTGTTCTGCTTCAACTCCGAAGCCCTGGCCCGCGCAGTCCACGCCTGCCCGATCCCGGTTATCTCCGCCGTGGGCCACGAGGTCGATGTAACGATCTGCGATCTGGTCGCCGACATCCGCGCTCCGACGCCCAGCGCCGCCGCCGAGCTGGTCACCGCCGAGCGGGCCGAGCTGAGACGCCGCGTCGTCCGCGCCGGCGAGACCATGCGACGCACCGCCAGCAACCGCCTCTTTCTCGATGCCCAACGCCTGGAGAACCTGCGTCAGTTCCTGGCTCCGGAGCGTCTGCTTGACCGCCTCAACACATTGCGACAGCGTATCGACCTCGACGAGGAACGGCTGCGCTCCTTGACCCGCAACGGGCTGAACAGTCTCCAGCGCCGCCTCGAGGCCGCCCGGGCGCCCCTGGCCCGAATGCGCGGCGCCCCCCGTCTACAACAACTGCGCCTGGACCGTCGCCGCGCCGCCCTCGAGCTGGCCGCTCGTGACTCTCTGGCCCGGCAACACAAACGCCTCGGTGAACTCGGCGGTCGCCTGGCCGCCCTCGAACCCAACGCCGTCATCGCCCGGGGCTACGGCCACCTTTCCGATGATAACGGCCCCGTCACCACCGCCGCCGACCTCGAACCCGGCGCCGTACTGCGCATCGAACTCCACGACGGCGGCCTGGACACCCTGGTGAGGAGGAAGCTTGAGCGAGGAACAGCAGACCCCGGACCTGAGCCAGACCAGCTTCGAAGAAGCCCTCGAACGCCTCGAGAACGTCGTGGCCGAACTGGAAAAGGGCGGGTACCCCCTGAACAAACTGATCTCCCTTTTTGAAGAAGGCTCCCGCCTAGCCCGGCACTGCCAGTCCCGCCTCGACTCCACCGAGCGCCGCCTGGCCGAACTCGTCGACACCGCCGACGGCACCGCGGAGCGACCCCTGGACTAATCCGGCGCGCCGCGGAACCTTTGCCGAACCACTCCCCGACCCCGCGATACCCCTCGCCGCTCCCACGGGTAGGCGTTGGCACGTTTCTTGCGCAAGGCGGCGCTTTCGAATCATCCCACGTTCGACTCCGCAAGAAACGTGCCAACGCCGGGCCGGGCGAGGCGACTGACCAAGGGGCGTTCGGCAAAGGTCCCGCCCTGCCCGCGCATGATCGACGAAGCGGATGCAGAATCACCGGCCGTTATCGGAAGAGAAAGGGCATCATGGAATGTGTTCGGACCAAATCAGGCTGATCATGAGTGGTTCACCGAGCGGGTATTCGCGGTTCGGGTGCACTGCGCTTTGATCCCTATATCGTCAAGGGCGACCTTGTTTGCATGTTATTGATGCAATTACGAGTCGAGTCGAAATCGTATGGGCGTTTATAGAAAGCTGCCGTCATAGTTGATTGTCAACAGAGCATACCCTTTGTCGCCGTCCTTTTTGACTGCTATCCAGTGACAGACATTTTCGGTACCACTTACGTATTATCAGCAGATTACAATCACAACCCGATCCGAACAGGGTGCATGATCCCTGGATAAAAAGCGGCCTTAACAAACCGGCAGCTATCAGCCGCCCAAAATGTTTGTACTGTTTGCAGCGATAATCCCAGGATATCAACACGATCTCATTACGATCTCTCTAACCGAACCAACGCCCACCGCCGAGGTATCCATGCAGCTTGCCGATTATCTCAAGTCCCGGGCCGCGTTGATCAACGACGAGCTGGAGCGTCTGCTGCCTCACGCCGGGGCCTTCCCGCCCTCGGTCCACGAGGCGATGCGCTACGCCGTCTTCGCCGGGGGTAAGCGCCTGCGCCCGATCCTGGTGTTGGCCTGCGCCGAGGCCGTCGAAGGCGAGTACCCCGCGGGGACCACGGAGGTCGCCTGCGCCGTCGAGTGCATCCACAACTACTCGCTGATCCACGATGACCTGCCCTGCATGGACGACGACAGGCTGCGTCGGGGCAAGCCCACGGTCTGGGTCGAGTACGGTCAGGCCGGGGCGGTGCTGACCGGCGATGCCCTGCTGACCATCGCCTTCGACCTGATCGGCCGGGCGGCCAACCGCGACCCGGCCTTCTCCGACCGCCTGCTGCTCTGCAGCCAGGAGCTGGCCGTCGCGGCGGGGACCTTCGGCATGATCGGCGGCCAAGTGGTCGATATCGAGTACGAGGGCCGGGAGGCCGGCAAGGACATCCTGCACTTCATCCACACCCACAAGACCGGCGCTCTGCTGCGCGCCTCCTGTCGCCTGGGCGCTCTGGTCTGCGGCGCCGACGACGCCGCGCTCAACGCCGTCACCCGCTACGGCGAGCACCTGGGCCTGGCCTTCCAGATCACCGACGACCTGCTCAACGTCGACGGCGCCGAAGAGAAGCTGGGCAAGGCCGTGGGTTCCGACGCCGAGCGGGGCAAGACCACCTACCCTGCGCTCTACGGCGTCGAGGAGTCCAGGGAAATGGCCGTCGAGCAGGTCGGCAAGGCCGTCGAGTACGCCGAGCGGCTCTCCCATCCCGCGGTGCTGGTCCAACTGGCACGTTTCGTCCTGGAACGCGATCATTGAGCCTCTGCTTTATCGCCGTCGACCACGCTTCGCCCCCTCGGACCACCGAATCGGCAAGGGGCTGGGGATTGAACAACGCTGCCGGGACGCCGATAACCGGGAAGGTGAATCACCCGCTGCTCGCAGGGAGCGGCACGATCTAAGACGCCAGTCCTCACACGTTTCTCGTCTATGCTCCACTGCCGGCATACGTCGAGTCAGGCAACAACAATCCCTCGAAACAGGCAGATAAAGTGAGTCCCGGGCACAACCATAGCGGGCAGTCCGCCCTAGGAGGTCGTCCGCACCGTTGAGGAAGGCATGGGATATCGTCGCTGCTGGAAGACAGTTCCCAGCCGCAAGCGACCTGCGCCAATCAGCCCAAAGGCTCAATTCACACGATCCGCAGCGACCAGCCGATCAGGCCGCAGTGACCGCCCGGTTTTTTCCGACCCACGATGCTCCGTCCTCCAATCCGTGGAGCGAGAGTGAAACCCAAGGCCCCAGTCCCGTCGCTGTTGCTCAAGGGCGGCACCGTCGTCGATCCGGCGGTGGGTTTCTACGCGGTCAGCGATGTGCTGATCGAGGGCGGTCGGGTCACGGTGGTCGAGCGGGGTCTCCACCGGTCCGCCTGTCGAACCATCGACTGCCGTGGCCTCTTCGTCGTCCCCGGGCTCATCGACATGCACGTCCACCTGCGCGAGCCCGGTCTGGAGGGCAAGGAGACCATCCGCACCGGAACCCGCGCCGCCGCCGCCGGGGGGTTCACCTCGATCGCCTGCAAGGCCAACACCGGCCAGTTCATCGACAACGAGGCCGCACTGGAGTACGTGCGCTTCATCGCCGATTACCAGGGCCTGGTCAATGTCTTCCCCATCGCCGCGGTCACCCGGGGGCTGGCCAGCCTGGGCGTGGCACCCTTCCACGAGCTGCGCGAGGCAGGCGCCGTGGCCGTCTCCGACGACGGCCACCCGGTTCACGGCACCTCGCTGCTGGCGGGCGCCTTGGCCTACGCCCGCGACCTGGGCTTTCTGGTCATCAGCCACGCCGAGGACGAGCTGCTCTCCGCAGGCGGTGTGGTCAGCGAGGGGATCTTCGCCACCCTCTCCGGCCTGGAGCCCATCCCCCCGGAGGCCGAGGAGGTCGGCACGGCCCGCGACATCCTGCTGGCCCGGCGCGCCGGGGTTCCACTGCACATCGACCACGTCTCCACGGCGCGCTCCGTCGAGCTGATCCGGCGTTACAAGGCCCTGGGCTGCGATCTCTCAGCCGAGGCCGCCCCGCACCATTTCGCTCTGGACACCTCCGCTCTGGCTCCCTCCTTCGACGCCCGGATGAAGATGAACCCGCCGATCCGCTCGCCGGAGGACCGCCGCGCCGTCGTCGCCGGCCTGATCGACGGCACCCTCGAGGTCATCGCCAGCGACCACGCCCCGCACACCGTCGCCGAGAAGGACCTGCCGATCCAGCGTGCGCCCTTCGGCGTGGTGGGGCTGGAGACGATGCTGGGCCTGACGCTGACCGAGCTGGTCGAGCCCGGCCACCTCTCCTTCGCCCAGGCCATGGCCAAGCTGTCGACCAATCCGGCCCGACGCCTGGACCTGCCCGGTCGGGGCGGCCTGGTGCCGGGCTCCGTGGGCGACGTGACGATCATCGACCGGGGCCTGCGCTGGACCGTCGATCCGGCGGACTTCGTCAGCAAGGGCGCCAACACTCCCTTCGCCGGGCGGGAGCTTATCGGAAGGGCCGTCGGCACCATCGTCGGCGGCCGGGTGGTGGCCGAGAAAGGCGAGCTGCTCGAGACGAACTGAATCGCGGGCCCGGCAGTCTTCTTACTCCATGGAACTCATGCATTTTAACCCTTGGGAATATCACTTCCACTTGAACCGGGATTTTTGGCTATGCTCTTGGAAATTTATAGGGATCAAACACGAACCCGGACCAGATAGTTCCAATTGGGAACACCGACCCATCTCGAAAAAGCGGTTGATACGAGGCAATATCGAAGATAGATAAGTCTGCAACCCTATCCTCTCGGTGTATACTCGTTATATATATGCATGTTATTAGGCTACTTGAGATCGATGCATCTTCATCGAAGCCAGTGGCGCCAAGCAGTTGCTTCTTGAGCGCCGAGAAGTCAGCACAGGCATTATAGAAATGTGGAACCCCGATTAACCTGCCACAAACAGAAACTCGATGTGTAAAACTGCTTGCCTGCTAACTGCTGATACTTGAGGGCTATTCTGCAACACACCGGTCCGTGACAGCTAAGTGATCCCCTCTGCAACTATCCAGGCAACTGAACCGCCTCACAGGGCGCGGTTCCTTCGAATGCCGTTTTCGCCCCCACGCCGCGGTAACAGCCGCCGATGAGCCCTCCAGCCGGACACGGGTTATCCGCCGCCGGACCGTCGTCAGCCGCGAAACCGCCCACGCGCTTTCAAGTCGTTCCGCTTGGATTATCGAACACCGGCACCGTAATCACAGCTAAAGAACGGCTTGACCAACCATCGAGGAAACCACGCCATGATCGGCGGCAAGACAGTCCGGCGCGACAGACCCGACGAAGCCGGGATGACCCTGGTCGAGCTGCTGATCGCCATGGCCGTCTTCGCCATCATCCTGGTGCCGATCATGCTGATCCTCTCCGGCGCCGGGCGCGGCTACTCGGCCACCAACGAGCGCTCGCGCCTCGAGCGCCAGGCCCGCCAGGCGATCGCGGCGATCAACGCCGCCCTGGTCGACGCCGGGGCCGACCCCACCGGCGCCGGACTCTTCGAGGCCGTGCCCGAGGCCGCCCCCGGGGCGATCACCATCGCCGCCGACCTGACCGGCGACGAGACCGACGCACCGCCCGACGGCGACGCCGAGGACACCGCCGAGCGCCGGGGCTTCCGCCTGCTGCCCGGTGGGATTCTCAGCGCCGAGGTCCAGTACCCCGGCGAGGCCTTCGGACGGTTGAGCCGAACGCTCAGCGGCGACGTCCGCGACTTCAGCCTGACCTACCTGGACTCCCGGGGCGTGAGCCTGGAATACGCCGCGCTGACCGACGACGAAACCGGTCACCTGACGCGGTCCCGCATCCGAAGCATCGCCGTGCGGCTGGAGCTCTACACCCCGGCGGCCGGTGAGCCCGTGGTCGTGACCACCCAGGTCAGCCCGCGAAACCTGGCGGTGGGCGGTCTGGGCGGCTCCGCCGGTGGGGCCTTCCCCGTGGGCGAGGAGCTCGCCGGTCCCGGTGGTCCCGCCGTACCCGGCGAGGGCGCCCCCGTCGCCGGTCCCCCGGAACTCGTCGATCAGGGCGCCGCCGCCGAGCTCCGGGGCGCGGGCATCGGCGATCCCATCGTCTACTTCGACTCCCCGGCAGCCGGAGCGCGCCTGGGCGGGCCGACCCCGGTGGGCGCCGCGGCGGTGGACACCGACGGCACCGTGCGCCAGGTCGAGTTCTACCTGGATGATCAGGTCCTGGGCGCCGACGGCTACGCCCCCTACGAGATACCCGGTGGGAGCTGGAACCCCCTGGCCGGGGAGTACGCCGCCGCCGACGGACACCACCTGCTCTACGCCCTGGCGATCGACAACCGCAACCAGTTGGGTTCCGACGCCCTGATGGTCGAGGTGGCCGGCAACGGCGGACCGGCCCTGCTGCTGGACACCACCCATCCGGCCTACGTGACCGCCGAGGACCCCCGCGCCGGGGCCTTCTGGCTGACCAACGGCGGCGACGCCGCCCTGGAGCTTAACGAGCTGCGACCGGCCTGGGATCGTTCGGGACTGCTGCTACGCGCCGTCGACTTCGACGGACGACGCCTCTTCACCACCGAGGACGGCCTGGAGTCCGGCGAGGCCGTCCGACTGACCGAGCCCCTGCGGATAAGCCCGGGTGAAACCGGCGAGCTGGTCCTGCGCTTCACCCAGCGGCCCGGGGCGCTGCAGTCCGGCCTGGCTGGAGCACGGCTGGCCCTGCTGGCCGCCGACGGCACCGGTCGCCGCTGGGGCGTCCACACCCTGCTGACCCCCACCGCCTACTTCGCCGGAGAGCTGGTGGTAACCGGCTCCCGCTACGCCTCGCGCTGGCGCGAGTATTACCGGCTGGGACACCTCGAGGTCGGCGCGTCCCCCTACACCGACGAGCGCTACGTCGTCACCGCCCTGCCCGACTCCTACCGCGCCCCATTGTGGGTGCTGGCCGCCAACGCCGACCGCGACAAGGGCCTGGGCGAGACCGAGCTGGGGCGCGAGTACTTGGGCAGCCTGCGCGTGGACAACCGGGTCCACCTCTACCTGCTCTTCGACGACACCGCCACGCCGCCGCTGTGGATCCGCGACCGCTTCATCGAGAGCCGCTACCTGGTGAGCACCGACAACCCGCGTGGCGGCAGGTTGCGCCTCTGGCTGGGCAGCGCCCACCCCGGCGAGATCGTCTTCTACGGCGCCCGCGCCGCCGGCGCCTCCGAGAACGTCAGTTGCATGTACAGCCTGGGCCTGGGCGGCGTCTTCGCCCCGGGCTCCGGCGAATAGCCGATCGCAGGGGAGACCTGGATGGACTCCGACGGCAACTGGAAGAAGTTTCTCGACCGCTTCATCGAGCGGCGCAGCCTCGAGCTGCCCGCCGCCGACATCCGCAACGCCCGGCACGTGTTCAGCCTGGCCGAGGAGTACCGCTACATCGACGCCCAGCGCTGTCCGGACTGCCATGGACGCTACCGCATCATCTCCGACCACCGCCACGAGAACTCGCGGGGCGAACCCCTGGACATCTTCGTCTGTATCTGCAACGGCTGCGGCACCCCCCGGCGTTTCTTCTTCAACTTGGTGGCCGTCTTCGGCCGCCGGAAGGGAGAACGATGAAGACCCGCCTGCTGCTGCTCCTCGCCCTGACCCTGCTGGTCACCGGAGCCGAGGACGCCCCCACCGCCACCAGCTTCGCCGACGCCCTGCCCGTAAACAGCATCGCCGAGGAGTACGACTACGTCTACTCCGCCGTCTGCCCGGAGTGCGGCCACGCCGCCTTCGATGACGTGATGCAGTCCCTGCAGTTCAACGAAGACGAGCCCTACGACGTCATCAGCGCCGTCTGCGCCGAGTG
>WJMB01000165.1 GCA_014728185.1 Candidatus Coatesiibacteriota bacterium | reverse complement strand
CTGATGCTTGAACAAAGGTTTTTCGGCAAAGCGAGGTCCGATTTTAACCTGTTGCCAGTTGTAACGGAAGGGCGGGAAGCCTTCATCGGGGATCGGTCCGTGGTCGTTGATCAGGTCCTCGGAGGTCTGGTACATATCCTCCATGTAGGCCCAGTCCTGAATCTCGCGGGGCTGGTAGTTGGTCTTGGCGGCGCTCCACCACCAAACGTCCAGCTTGGCGGTGTTGTCGTAGGTGCCCATGTCCGGGGTAAGCTTGCAGAGCCAGTCGTTGCCGTCCTGATACCAGCAGATGTCCCAGCCGTTATCGAAGAAGCCCTCGACCGAGGGGGTCGGCATGGGGTTGTCGGCCTCGGGATCGTCGACGCCCCAGATGTCCCAGACAAGGCCCAGAGTGTCGGAGCCGTAGCCGTGGTAATAGCCGTCGGGGAAGGGGCAGTCAGGATCGTTATAGTAATCGGGGAAATCGTCGTACCGAGGATCCATACCGTTTTCCATCTGCCGGACCCATCCCTGCAAAAGATGGCCGTCGTTGCGTACATCGCCGAACAGGTGCCAACGCTTGTGGTAATGATCGTCGGTGCCCGAGGGGTCGGTCCACTGGAAGGCCATGTAGAGAATGCCGACACCGCCGGAGACGGTGTAGGCGGCGCAGACATTGACCTCGTCCACGGGGTCGGAGCTCGGGGCGTTATCCGGGTCGTCATAACCCGAGGCATAGGGCTTGTGCTCCAGATCGACGGTGTACCAGCTGCAGATACCCTGGTCGGGATGCCAGGGTTCATCGACCTCGAGATAGCCATCGATGGTGGGGAACTCGGTCAGGTAGGTAGGTACAACACCATTGGCGCCGTAACCGCCGTCACCGTTGAAGTCCAGCACCAGGTGGTTGCCGCAGAAGTTGTCGAAGGAATCGTCGGTGACGAAGATCGAGAAGGCCTGATCCATGTACTGAGCGGTCGGGAAGTCGCTCATTACGTCTTCCGGATCGCAGGCCGTCATCAGAATGATGGCGCTCAGCGTGACGATCAGCAGAGCAAAAAGTGGTTTACGCACGCTAACCCCTCCTTGGTATCGGCTTGGAAACTGGAGGCCGCCGGCATCGTCCTGGGGGATGGACGGGCCGCTCTTGTAGGTTGATCTAGTCGAATGAATCCGTGAGAAAGACCTGGTTTGTTGCGTATAGGTTTGGGATGAATCGATCAGACGGTGAAGCGTATCGGTCATTTCCAACTGTAATCATACGATAAGCTGACGATAAGCTGACTGACAAAATGATGGAAGGCATTGGTAAATTGACAGTTATCGCGGCGGACAAGCCGTTGTTAATGGGAGATTGCCCAGCACTGTCCGCACAGGTTCTCATTGGGGTGCGCAATACAATTACCGCGCCGCTGATGTTTTAGTTCTATTTGAAAGGCCGCCGCTTCACGTGGTGCGGTTACAGGAACCTCAAGCCAGCGGGAGGCTATCTCAACCCTCCGCGACCGGATGAACCATTGGCGCGAGAGGTGCTCGTGGGAGCGCGGCTGATGCGGCGTTTTGAAGTAGTTTGCTATTATAGATTTTACCTATCGAAGGGTATCACAACCTATATCGGCTGTCAAGAACCACCTGGGCGGTAATGATAATATGCAAGCGGCTTCGTGAACCGCCCTGAGCGCCGGATAGGGCGGCGCAAACGATGCTCGCCGGAGACTCATGAAATGATGCCTGGATGATGAGAAGGGAATGCCGGAGCCCATCGGCGAGCAGAACTTAAAAATCTGGGGTCTCCCCAGCCCTCGCCACAGTACCTTTCGCTATTGTCATCGTCAGGGGCGACCGCTGCGAGGACCCGCCGGTGCGGCCGGGGCGATGCGCTGACCAGCGATTACCACGCAGACGCGTCGCTTCGCGCCGATCGGCCACCTGGACGCCTCGTTGACAAAGGTCAGCCCCCTGCTCCATACTCGCTATGCTTGACTATAACGCCACCACACCAAACCGGGGAGCGACATTGAAAAAAACACTGCCTGTTCTGTTTGTGGTAACGGCGCTTTTGACGACCGCGGCGACCGCGGATATCCGCGACGTGGATTACGGCGGCTTCCGCGAGGTCGACCTGCTGTCCGATCCCCAGGTGCATGAACTGAGAACCTACGATCAGTCGGCGGGTTACAGCTACTCGACGGGTAGCGCCTCCCTGGGCGGCGGCTACGTGGTTTTCGGCTTCGAGCCCAACCGGGGCGGTGGTGATTCCAGCGACGCCTACGAACTTGACAACATCAGTTGCGCCTACTACTCGCCCTGGACGGCCCACGCCGCCAGCCTTG
Organism: Candidatus Coatesiibacteriota bacterium; assembly: GCA_014728185.1. Taxonomy (GTDB): domain Bacteria; phylum RBG-13-66-14; class RBG-13-66-14; order RBG-13-66-14; family RBG-13-66-14; genus WJMB01. The sequence continues at coordinate 4,919 of WJMB01000165.1, read as the reverse complement.
AGCTCAGCTACACCGGCCGGGTCAGCATCAGCATCTCCAGCCGACCACGCGGCGGTCAATGGCGGGAGCTCTACACCGGCGTCGCCGGTGATGGGGGCTCGCTGACCCTGCCCATCCCGCCGGCGTATCTCAATACGGCCGCCGGCAACCGTTGCGAGTTCTTCCTGCGTATCGAGCAGCTCGGTTCGAGCGAGGTCGTCCTCAGCGAGGCGTCGCTGAGCTGGGAGACACGGGGATACAACACCAGCTACCAGCCCAACATCTTCTACACCATCTCCGGAGGCGTTCACGCCTTCAGCGAAGGCTACCGACGCTACGAGACGCTGCTGAACGACCTCCAGCCGGGATGCATCAACCAGCACGTGATGTGGGGCTGGGTGCAGCCCTCCTACTGGCCCTGGCACTGGGTTTACGACGAGGACGACTGGGACGGTTACAACAACTACTACGACATCACCGCCGACACCTCGCGCTTTGATGAATACGAGATCGAGATCGGCGCGCGGTACGACATGGCCCGGATGCTGCGCTTCTACTCCGGCGTGGACGACTACAACTACCCGGAACCGGTCAGCGCGGCCAACCTGCCCACCCAGGAGTTCTGGATCCAACCCGACATCCAGGAGCCGGCCCGCTGGGTCTCCTTCGGCAACGACGCCGTCGACGACCTCAACCGCGATCTGTCCAACCCGGGCAAGTATCCGGTCTGGCACCCCGGTCTGATCTGGTACGTCAGCGGCGACGCCCGAGGCTACAAGGAAAACGGCAGACCCTACTACGGCTTCTCACTCAACAACCGCTTCTACTCCCCGCTCTATCCCTACACCAAGGAGTACTGGGAGCGTTACCGCACGGACATGCGGGCCATCATCTACGCCGACAGCCGGCGCAACGACGACTTCTACCGCTCCGGCGACGAGTACTTCCTCACCAAGGACAAGCTGCGCGCGCGCTGGGTCTCCGCCGATTACCCGGGAACGAACTTTCGCCTGGACGATCTCGACGAGAACAACATCCACCTGGGCGGCACCAAGGTCGTGCCCATCGTCGACGATTACGTCGGCTGGTCTCCGGATACCCCGGACCCGCAAGAACCCACCACCGGGCGCCAGCGCACCCCGACGGTCCGCCACTTCATCGAGTACACCGTCGAGGAGCTCGAGACCGTCACCGCCGCCGAGCGGCGCAACTACCCCGACGCCTCCGGCGAGCCCTACTTCCAGGTGGGCATGGTGCGCGACGATACGCGCCGGGTCACCGACTGCAACATCGCCGGTTACCTGATGACCAACGAGCCAGCCTTCCACGGCGGGCGTGAGAAGCACCTCTGGCGGCGCAGCGGAAGCGGCCACAAGCGGGTCTCCGTCGCCGACGACGAGTACTATCCGCCGGTTAACGGCTATAACTTCCCCCTCGAGGAAGCGTTCGACGACTGGCTCCTCGACTACTACGGAGGCCCCGATCACTTGAGCGACGCCGAGGTCTGGGCCGACTCCGGTTACGATTCGATCGGCGAGCTCAACGCCGCCTGGGGCACCGACTACCGGGACGGCCGGACGATCCCCCTGCCGGTGCGCGTGGTCGCCCTGGATCCCTCCGCCCCGCGTCCCACCGCCGAGGACTTCGCCCTGGAACCCGACGAGGTGCGTTTCAATAGCTGGGAGCGCCGCCTCTTTGACTACCTGAGACCCAATTACGATCCCGGCTCCGACGCCTACCTGCTGGGTGGCAGCGACGGCGTCGACCGCGTCTCGGGCGGGCAACTGCGGATGTGGTACGACTACATGCGCTACCTGCATCATACCTGGGAGCGCTACCTGGTCTGGGCCCCCGGCGTCTTCAACGGCGCCCTGGAAGAGATGGACCGCCGTCGCGACATCGCGGGCGGTGAATCGCGCCTGGGTCGACGAGTGATCCTGGGCAGCGAAACCGCTTTCCACCAGGCCTGGAACTCCAAGCTCGGCGCCCAGCATGATCCCCGGGCCTTCAACACCGCCGCCATCGGAGTCAACCCCCACAACGCCCACTGGGCCCATTTCGTCAGCTACCTGCGCGCCGGCCAGTGCGCGGCCTCCGACGACCCAGCCGACCCCTTCGGGTATTATCCCGTTTACTTCTCCGAGTTCGCCAACGGTTACGTGACCAACCTGGGCGGCAGTTGGCGGATGCTGCACTCCATCGCCGACATCGCCATCATGAGCCAGTACATGAACCTCTTCGACGTCCGGCTGGGTTTCTGGCACAATCTGCTGGAGATCTGGGCCGACGACGGTCATTATCTGGGCGAACCCGGCCGCTGGGACCCCGACACCTACGCCGACGAGCTCTACGAGTACTACTCGACGCCCAACCTGGACCTGCACCTCGATCGCGAGGCCCAGATCCTGGTTCTCTTCGACCCGCCGAGTATCGCCTGCGGAGACAACGCCGATCTGCGCGGCGGCCACGAGCGTATCTCGGCGCTGTTGATCGAGAACGGCTACCTCTGCGACACCTGGCGCTCCTTCCGCTTCCGCGGGCTCGAACCCAGTCAGGGCGGAGAGCTGGCCCAACGCTACAAGCTGATCATCATCCCGGACTGGTACATCATGGACGACGGCGGTTACGCACCCCTGGGTTGCGATGAGCTGGCCATCCTCGAAGAATACCTGGATCACGGCGGCCGGGTGATGCTCTTCGACTCCGTGGGGCTGTGGTCCTTCGACAACTCCGGCTCCGACCGGGGACGGATCGTACCCGAGATACCGGAGGAGCTATACGGCGACTGCGGTCGCCCGCGCGAGGAGTACTACAACGTCAAGGCGCCCCGGGGTTACGACTTCCCCGACCTGGATGTCCAGCGCGACCTGGGACACCTGGGTACCGACGACGACTCCCTGACGCTGAGCAACGGCACCAACCACCATCCTGGCACCGATTACAACAACAATGCCTACGAGGACGACGGGGACAACGGGGGCATCTTCCTGACCCACCTCACCGGCGACCCCGCCTTCTCGACCCTGCTGCGTGTCGAGGGCTACGGCAACACTGAAACCTCTAAGGACTTCGTCGGCACCATCGACACCTCCCGTGGACGCACCCCCTACGGCAACGTTCTCTACTGCGGCACCCGCTTCTTCCCCTACACCGCCTACGGCGACGGCCAACTGATCCACAAACTGCTCTACAGCGCCGCCCGCTGGGCCGGAATCGACAACAGCGTCAGCCTCACCGAACCCCTGGTGACCGCCAACGCCGGCTTCGAGAACTCCATCCCGCCCTGGCGTATCGTCAAGGAATCCTCCGTAGACGGTCTGGGAGTCGAGTACATCGACTACGCCGACGAGGGGATCACCGGTTACGGAGAGCGCGGCCTCAAGCTCGTCTTCGGCGCCGGCGGGTACTACACCTCGAGCTCGGGACGTCCCCGCCTCGAGGACCAGGTCGGCATCGGCGTGCGCCTGGCCGACATGCTGCCCGACCAGGAGCTGATCCCCGGTCGTCAGTACCACCTCTACCTCGACGCCCGGGTGGCCGACTTCAACTGCCCCGTCAATCAGAGCGAGTACAACGAGGATCGGGGCAGCCTGACCACCGACGCGCCCTATCTGGGAGTCTACATCAAAGAGCCCGGCGGTGAGTTCAAGCTGCACTGGGTCGTCGACCTGATCGCCGAGCACTACAGCCAGAGCCGCAAGACAATCCTCGGCGATTGGCACCGCTACGACGTGCCCCTGGTGCTGCCCTATCCCGTGCAAGGACAGGACCTAGCAGAGACAGAAATCCGTTTCGTCCTCTCCGGGGAGCTCCAACTGCTGCGCGAACGCGACGGAGTCCACGGCTCCAACGACGAGGTCTCCTGGCAGAATAATGAAGCCGAGTTCGCCGATACCACCGTCTACCTGGACAACATCTGCGCCGTCGACGAGTTCGTCACCGCCGACACCTTCGTCGACCGTGGAGGTTCGAGCAATCACGGACACGCCCACGATCTCCAACTCTCGGAGAACCAGTGCGTTCTGATCGGCATCGACGAAAACGCCGTACCCTTAAGCTCCGGCGCTGAGCGAGTCAAGCTGCGCTTCCATGTCGACGCATTCCGCGGCGGCGCCGCACGGGTGGACTTCCGTCTCATCGGCGATCCTTGGGAGGAAGACGTTCTACGCGATCTCGACGACCTCGATATCCCCGATGTCCCCCGGGGCGCCGTCACTATCGACGGACAAGGCTTCTACGAGGCCGACCTCACCGCCCTGTTCACCTACTGGAGAACCCACCCCGACGAGGGCTACCACGGCATCTGCCTCAGCCTCGGCGAGGGCTCGGCCAAGCTGTCCATCGACTCCCGCGAGACCTGGGAACAGGAGCTGCGCCCACGAATCATCCTCGAGTAAACCGATCCCGAGACCTTTGTAAAACGCCTCTCCCACGACACCCTTCCTCCCGCGCCCGGCGTTGGCACGTTTCTTGCGGAGACCGTGGCTGGGCCCGAGAAAAACGCCCCCCGCTCTGCTGCAAGAAACGTGCCAATGCCTCCCGTCCCGGCGAGTCACCGGTACATCGAGCCCTGAGAGCGTTTTACAAAGGTCTCGTGTGTCGTTGACTTACGGGCTGCGCCAACGCCCGCCAAGAAGAACCGGGGGCGGATTAGCCCCCGGTTCTCTTCATGCAACCCAAGTCTATCCGGACAGCATGCGGGAACTGTGATATACTCACCGACGTAGAGACGATGTTGCACACGACCCTTTGACGTGGGATTCAACCAAGGACGGTTTGTGAAGTTTCTCGGGAAAGTCTTGCTGGGTTTGTTCTTGCTCGTCGCGCCGGTTTTGGCCCAGGGCGGGACCTGAGGCCCGGCCCAACTCTGTGGCGAGGATTTCGTCGCACTGGCGTGGGTGGGTGGGGGTCTGCTGGTTTTCCTGCTGGTCCGCTGGCTG
>WJMB01000164.1 GCA_014728185.1 Candidatus Coatesiibacteriota bacterium | reverse complement strand
CGTCCCCCCGTATTGACAATCCCCCCGCCGGACGCCTAAGATAGCTGCGCTCGATATCCGACCAACCCCACCCCGGAGGTTTGTTTAGATGGCCAAGATCGCCCCCTTCCGCGCCTACCGCTACGCCGACAAAGCCGGCGGGCTCAAGGACCTGGTGACCCAGCCCTACGACAAGATCAAGGATGCGCTGCGCGACGAGTACTTCGCCCGCTCGCCCCATAACATCGCCCACATCATCAAAAGCGACGAAGGCCCGGGCGACGGGACCAACAAGTACGTCAAGGCGGCGGAGCATTTTGAGAAGATGATCGCCGAGGGCGTCCTCGAGCGCGACGCCGAGCCGGCGATCTACCTCTATGATATCGAGTACGCCGGACCCGAGGGCGACCGCCGGGTACGCTCGGGCTTCATCGCCCTGGCCCAGCTCGAGGATTTCTCCAAGGGTCACGTCAAGCCCCACGAGAACACCCTTGAAGGCCCCAAGGCCGACCGGCTCAACCTGATGCGGGCCACCGGGGCCAACTTCGGCCAGATCTTCATGCTCTACCCGGACAGGGAAAAGGCCTCCGACGAGTTGATGGCGGCCTGGAAGAGCGAGCGCTCACCGGACATCGAGGTCGTCGACGACTTCGGCGAGACCCACCGCGTCTGGATCGTCACCGACGCCGAGTTTATCGTCAAGCTGCAGGCGATCCTCGAGCCGGTTGACCTGTTCATCGCCGACGGCCATCATCGCTACGAGACGGCGGTCAACTACATGAACGAGAAGACGGCCGCCGGTGAGACCGGCGTGCCGTCGCACAGCGTCGACTACCGGATGATGACCTTCGTCAACATGTTCGCCGAGGGGCTGACGGTCTTCGCCACCCATCGTTTGGTCCACTCCCTGCCGCCTGAGAAGATCGATCCGGCCTGGCTGATCGGCGAGCTGGAGAAAGACTTCGAGATCCGGATCATCGGCGAGGCCCAGGGCGGCGAGGACGAGATGCTGGGCTACCTCGAGGCGGCCTACCAGGAGGGTAAGGTCGCCTTCGGCCTGGTGATCACCGACGTCGAGGAGGAGTGCTACGTCCTGACCCACACCAACGAGGAGGCCCTGGACGAGTTCTTCGGAGAGGAGTACTCGGACGCCTACAAGCACCTGGATTGCGCCGTGCTCCACGGGCTGATCCTGGAGAAGGTGCTGGGCATCGACAAGGAAGCCCTGGCCAAGCAGAGCAACGTCACCTACATCCGCGACGCCAAGGAGGCCATCAAGGAGGTCCACCTGGGTCAGATGCAGTTGGCCTTTCTGATGAACCCGACGCGGCCCGAGGAGGTCGCCGAGGTGGCCGGCGGCGGCGAACGGATGCCTCAGAAGTCGACGGATTTCTACCCGAAGATGATCACCGGACTGACGATCAACAAATTCGACTTCGAGTAGGTTTACCACATCCCGCGAGAGTCTTCACAGGGGTCGACCTTCGGGTCGGCCCCTGTGCATACCGGATGCATACCGATCCCCTGCAATCCGCACGCTCCCTCTGCTATCATTGACCCGATGGAATCCAAGCCCGACATCCGCGCCCTGGACGCCCCGGTCCTGACGGCCCTCTTCGCCGAGCTGGGCGAGCCGGCCTTCCGTGTCGATCAGCTCCGCCGCTGGCTCTGGACCGCCGGCGCCGAAGACTTTTTAGCTATGCACAACCTGTCCAAGGGTCTGCGAGAAACACTGAACGCCCGCTTCAGCGCCCGGCTGCCCCGAGTCGTCGACGAAGCCTGCGCCGCCGACGGCACGCGCAAGCTGCTCATCGAACTGGACGACGGCGCCCGCGTCGAGACCGTGCTGATGCCCCGGGTGGGCTGGCGCGAGGAGGAGGCCGACGGAGGTCCGGCGCCGGAGTTCCACGATACCGCCTGCCTGTCCACGATGGCCGGCTGCCCGATGGGCTGCGCCTTCTGCGCCACGGCCAAGCTCGGGCTGACGCGCCGGCTGGCCGCCCACGAGATCGCCGCCCAGATTCTGCTGCTGCGTCGACACTCCGAGCGGCTGCGCAACGCCGTGTTCATGGGTCAGGGCGAGCCGCTCGAGAACTACGAGGCGACCCTGGAGGCCGCGCGCCTGCTGCTGGGTCCCCTGGGCATGGGCGCCCGGCGGTTGACCGTCTCCACCTGCGGCGTGGTCCCGGGTATCCGCCGCCTGGCCCGTGAACCGGAGAAGCTCAAGCTGGCCGTCAGCCTCAACGCCCCCGACGACGCCCTGCGCGACGAGCTGATGCCGGTAAACCGCCGTTGGCCCCTCGCCGAGCTCCTCGACGCCTGCCGCGAGTTCTACGACCTTACCGGACGCCGAGTGACCTTCGAGTACGTCCTGCTCGGCGGCGTCAACGATTCTCCCGAGCAGGCCCGCGCCCTGGTGAGGCTGCTCCACGGCGTGCCCCACAAGCTCAACCTGATCGCCTACAATCCCGTCGCCGGACTGCCCTACCGGGCGCCGCGGGACTCGGACGTCGAGCGCTTCCTCGAGATCACCCGCCGCGGAGCCTACGCCGCAAACCTGCGTCGCTCCCGAGGTGCCGAGATCGCCGCCGCCTGCGGCCAGCTCAGCCTGCGGAGCGCCACCGCTCCTCCCGAAGAACCGACGACGTAGAGCAGCACCGCCGCGACCTTCGCCGAACCAGTCTGCGGCCGCCCGAGCGTTCCAATACGATCGGCGCGGAGGCGTTGGCACGTTTCTTGCGGAGATCGACGCGGGATCGTAGTCCGGGCAGCCCCGCCCTGCTGCAAGAAACGTGCCAACGCCGGACCCGAGCGCGGTTCCCTCTCGCTTGTTCGGCAAAGGTCGCGGCTTGGCACCGGAATCTTCTGTCCAGTTGTAAAGTCGCATTCGATCAACACCGAGGAGATGACAATGAGCGAAGGCAGCGAGAAACGGGTAATCATCATCGGCGCCGGGATCTCCGGCCTGTCGGCGGGCTGTTACCTGCGGATGAACGGCTACGGGGTCACCATCTTCGAGCTGCACGACAAGCCGGGCGGCCTCTGCACTTCGTGGAATCGCAAGGGCTACACGATCGACGGCTGCATACACTGGCTGGTCGGCGCGGCGCCGGGCTCGCCCTTTTACCGCATCTGGCGCGAGCTGGGAGCGATTCAGAACCGCGAGATCGTCTTCTACGACGCCTTCGCCCGTTATGAACTCCCCGACGGACGCGCGATCAACTTCTATGTCGATCCGGACCGGTTGGAGGAGGAGTTCAAGCGCATCGGTCCCGAGGATGCCGAGGTCATCGAAGAGCTGACAGGGGCGATCCGCAAGCTGACCTCTTGGAAGCAGCGCGACGATGACATCCTGACGCCACCGGAGCATCGAGGTCTCTTCGCCAAGGTTGGCGGCTTTTTCCGCATGCTGCCGCTGATGGGCGCTTTCAAGCCCTTCTACAAATTGAGCCAGGGCGAGTACGCCCAGCGGTACAAGAACCCGCACTTGCGCGCGGCCCTGAGCGAGATCTTCCCGCCCCGGCTGACCGCCCTGGGGCTGCCGTTGACCCTGGCCGGGATGCACGCCGGCAACACCGGTTACCCCGTCGGCGGCTCACTGGATTTCGCCCGGGCCATCGCCGAGCGCTGCACCGATCTCGGCGGCGAGATCGCTTACAACAGCCGGGTTGTCGAGGTCCTCATCGAGAACGACACCGCCATCGGCGTCAGGCTCGAGGACGGCTCCGAGCACCGGGCCGATTACGTCATCGGCGCCGCCGACGCCCACTCGACCTTCTTCGAGCTTCTCGACGGTCGCTACATCACCGAGGCGCAGAAGCGCTACTTCGAGGAGCTGCCCATTTTCGAGCCCCTGGTCTTCGTCGGCCTGGGCGTCCGCGACACCTTCGCCGATATCCCGCCGCTGACCGATGGGATCATCTTCACCCCCAGCCGTCCGCTGCGGGTCGGCGGTCGAAACTTCGAGCAGCTCCACGTCGCAATCGAGAACTTCGACCCCACCCTGGCTCCGGAGGGGGCGACCACGATCAAGACCATGTTCTACGGCGACTACGGCTGGTGGCTGGAGAAGGCCAAGGATAAGCCTGCCTACCGCCAGGCCAAGGAGGAGATCGCCCTCGAGGTCGTCCAGCGGCTCGAGGAGCGCTTCCCCGGTATCTCGTCCAAGGTCGAGATGACCGACGTGGCCACCCCGCTGACCTTCAAGCGCTACACCAACAACTGGCGGGGCTCGATGGAGGGCTGGCTGATGACCCCGGAGGCGATGAACATGGGCATGCCCAAGACCCTGCCGGGTTTGAAGAACTTCCGCCTGATCGGTCAGTGGGTCAACCCCGGCGGCGGGCTGCCCCCGGCGGGCTCCGATGGACGCCACGTGGCGATGATCCTCTGCAAGCGCGACGGCAAGCGCTTCCACGCCGAGGAACCGGCGGGTTAGGCTGATTTGTCGCCGGCGATTGTATTGTAGGGGCCGACCCGAGGGTCGGCCCCTGCTTACCGGAACGAAGGCCTATCGCGTCAGGCCGCGAGTCCGGAACCACAAGCCCGTTCCAACGTTCATCGAACCGGACCGCGGGTCGCGGGCTGTCCGCTCCCGACACGACTGTGCGCAGGCCTAGAAGTACCCGTTGACGGCGAAATGGGCGCTGCAGCCGAATGAGGTCTCGTAGCGGTAGGTCTGGTTATCGTCGGTGAGCACTAGTAGTGTGCCGATAAGCGGTGCGCGGTCGGCTCCTCGGCGGCCCCCGGCATCTTCCCGAGACCGTCGGTATCGCGGCGGACGTCTTCGGGGCGGCGGTCAAGATCAACAACACGATACGACGTAAGGAGCACCCCTGGTCGCGACAGTGGTGACAGGTTGTTAGTCCTATCGACTCGACGAATCCTCGCCGGAGCCAACGTCGTAGAGCGTATCCGGGTCGATCTCGGGCGCGGTGTACTCGAAGGAGCCGCTGTCCAGATCCCTCAGGCGCTGGTTGATCGGGCCCTGGAGCGCTGTGTAGCGCTCGCTGTCGCGCAGCGCGGTCTCGAAGGTCTCCACATCTTCAACCGTCACCCCGAAGCTCTCGTGGACTTCCTCCACCCGCTCGGCATAGTCGTCGGCGGACCTGTCGAGCCTCTCCAGCTCGATGCGCAGGTGGACGTAGAGGTCCTCGTCGAGGACGCCCGGGGTGTACTCGCGTGAGGAGATCACCGGCGTGTCGGCGGCCTGGTGGGCGGGTATCCGCTCCGGCTCTTCACGTTCTCCGCAGCCGGGCAGCAGGACGAGCAGGAGCACCGAGAGGGTATATCGCAGAGGCTTGGTGGGCATGGCGGGTTTGTTGTTTGTCGCCCCAGCGGAGTACGATCGCGGATGGGGCTGAGTAGGAAGCGCTTATTCATTATTCAAGCTTGTCCAAGTATAGCTGAAAAAAGGAACCCCTGACGAGGGGTTCCTGGTGCTTCTCGATCGAAAAGGGTTACTGGGCGATGTCGAACTCATCGTCGAAGGCGGCGCCCTTCTCCTCGTCCATCTTGTGGACCAAGGCGCTTACCGCGGAGAGGCGCTCCTTATCTTCTTCCAGCTCCTCGAAGGCGTTCATGACCGTGTCGGCGTCGGTGCCCATCTTATCGTAGAGGGCCAGGGCGGTCTCAGAGCCGGGATCGTCGGGGAAAACGCCGACGAAGATGGACGCCAGGTCCTCGTTGGTCAGCTCGTCACCCATGGCTTCTTCGACCTCGGCCATGGCGGCCTCGGCCTCGGCGGCGGCTTCCTCCACGGCGCCGGCGGCCTCTTCCATCGCCTCATCGACTTTCTCTTCCACTGCTTCTTCTTCATCCTCGCAACCGGCGAGCCAGAGACCCATAACGGCGATGAGGACGAGCAGGATCAGCTTCTTCATCTTGTTTCCTTTCTGTTTGGACGTGCAAACACAGCGAACGCGGATTCGATCAAGGTCGGGACGGCATGGTCAGGCGAGGGGGCTTGACCGTTGCCCGACGGCCTGACGCCCATGTGGGCGTCGTTTGTTAAAGTGCTGAATTCGTCAAAAGTTGCTATCTCGCAAGAGTCGAGCAACGGTCCGCTTGAGAATCCGCTTGTGTCGTCGACTCAATAACTGATGATAACACATCCAGTCGTCCGGGGCCAGCCGGTGGGTCTTGGTCGAGCAATGACGTGACCGCCAAAGCGGCGAGACCCCGGCGCGCGCCCCATCATCCAGACTGCGTTCATCTCGATGCTTCCCCGGTCCGGTTTTGGCACGTTTCTTGCGGAATGTGCCGCCGATGACGAAGCCAGACCTAGTCGCCTTGTTGCAAGAAACGTGCCAAAACCGGACCGGGGGTGGCGCGAGTCGGTGGTCACGCCGCCGGGGTCTCGCCGCGGGTAACGGTTGACCGGCGGGCCGAGGGGATTGTTGATGCCCAGGCAGTTGTCCCGATGACTGTGGCTGCACGGAGCCCACAGGGTACGGTATCGCAAGCAATGTTAAAAAGAACGGGCGCCGCGGCGCCCGTTGGTGTATCAAGGAAAAGTGGTCGGCTCTAGCGCAGGATGACCAGCCGACGGCTCTCCCGGTGGTCCGGGGTTGAGAGGGAGTAGAAGTAGACACCGGATTCCAGGGCGCCGCCGCTCTCGGTGCCGCCGTTCCAGAGGTACTCGTGGCGGCCGGCGCTCAGTTCTCCGTCGACGACCAGGGCCACGCGGCGTCCTGCCAGGTCGTAGACGGCCAGTTCGACGGAGGATGCTTCGGCCAGGGAGAAGGCGAAGCTGACGGAGTCGCGGGCGGGGTTGGGGAAGCAGGCCTCGAGGCTGGTCGTCGCGGCGTTTCCGGGTTGCTCTTGCAGGTTTATCGGGTTGGAGAGGTGGTTGCTTCCGTCGGCGGTGAGGGCCTCGATGCGGTAAGCGCAGGCCGCGGCGGGGGCCGTGGTGTCCAGCCAGGCGCCGGCGGCCGGTTCGAGTTGCGCGTCGTTGAGGCGCAGCCGGCTTTCGTCGGTGTGGGCGTCGGCGGGGCGCTCCTCGATACGGTAGAGGTTGAAGCCGAGGACCTGTTCCTCGGTGGAGAAGGACCAGCGGATCAGCGCGCCGGTGTCTTCACGTTCGGCGCTCAGCTCGCTCCAGACCGGGGCGTCGGAGCTCATCTCGTCGGCGGCGTCCATGGCCTGGACGATGCCCCAGCCGTATTGGTTGTCCGGCGAGTCGGACTGTGTGGCGGTGTCCATCAGCGCCTGGCGGATATCGGCCACGGAGGCCGTGGGCGCGTACTGGCGCAGGCAGGCCAGCACGCCGCCCACCAGGGGGGTGGAGAGGCTGGTGCCCGAGAACCAGTAGTAGGAGCTGGTGCTTCCGGAATCGGGGGCGTAGGTGTAGAGACCCATGGCGCAGACCTCGGGCTTGGTGCGGCCGTCGTAGGTCGGTCCCCAGGAGGAGAAGGAGGCCAGGTCGCCGCTGGAGTCGACGGCTCCGCAGGAGAGGATGCCGTCGCAGTCGGCCGGGCTGATCAGGGTTCCGTCACCGGGGCCGTCGTTGCCCATGGCGTTGGCGATCAGCATCCCGTTGTCCCTGGCCCAGTTGACGGCCTGGGCGACCACTGTGGTCTCGCCGTCCAGGTCCTCGTATTCGTAGTCCTGCTGGCCGCTGTCGAAGAGACGGTAGCCCAGGGAGCTGGAGGCGACGTCGGCGCCCAGCCCCTCGCCCCACTGGATGCCGGCTTCGTACCAGAGCTCTTCCTGGTTGACCTCCTGGGTGATGTCCTCGGTTTTGGCCAGCAGGAAGTCGGCGCCGAAGGCCGGGCCGATGAGGGTGCCGGGGACGTAGCCGCCCAGGGCGCCCCAGGTGGCCGTCCCGTGGTCCCAGGAATCCGGATCGTCGCCGGTCTCGTTGTCAACATCGTCGTCGTCGTTGACGAAGTCATACTCGTCGACGAGGTTGACCAGGTCGAAGGCCTCGTGATCGGTGCGGAAGCCGGTGTCGAGCATCAGCACGGTCACGCCGGTTCCGTCGTAACCGGCGTTGTGCAGCTCGTCGACCTGGATCTGCTCGATTTGGGTCGACGAGTTGCCGTAATCCAGGTCCGTGGTGTCCGGTATGGGGCTGGTTGCGGTTTCCAGCTCCGGCAGGTAACAGTGGGCGACGGGGCGCAGGGCGATCACGTGCTCCAGGGCCGCCACGGCGTCGAGCTGGTCGGCGGTGATCTCGATGCAGGCGGCGTTGGCGATGGAGCTGGCGCCCAGGTAGTTGGTCACCAGGGGTCGCAGGGCGTCGATGTAGGGCTCGTGGACGGGCAGATCGCGCTCGTCTGCCAGACCCGGGGCGCTGCGGTGTAGCGCCCGGCGCTCGTACTGGTCCGGGTTCATCGCGGCGATATAACCGTTGATGGCGTCCCGGCGGTCCAGCTCGGTACTGAACCCCTTGTCGGTGAAGTAGGCCCAGGCGCCGACAACCTCGCCGGGGGCGGCGGCGTCGAGCTGGAGCCGCAGCAGCGGCGAGACCTCGGCGGTACCGGCGGCCAGGATGAGGGTGGGCAGCAGGAGCAACAGGAGGAGGCGTTTCATGACGTGTTCCTTTTCGAAGGCGTTGGAAACCCGGGGTGAACGGGGAAAGGTTGCCGATTCCAGTAACCAAAGGCGAATATAGCACGAAAGCCCGGGGCAATCCAGCGCGGCGGCGCTCCGGGGCCGTCGTTGGGCTCACTCGACGGGTTCGATGTCCGTCACCCTGGCGGTGTCCAGGTCCAAGCGCACCCGGAACAGCAACGTTTCCCGCCAGCCTTCTCCGGCGACCTCCTGGGCCTCGCGCAACGTTTCCCGCCAGCCTTCTCCGGCGACCTCCTGGGCCTCGCCGCCGGGCTCCAAAGTGCTTGGATCCAGGTTGGGCATGGCGCCGACGATG
>WJMB01000163.1 GCA_014728185.1 Candidatus Coatesiibacteriota bacterium | reverse complement strand
TGTCGGGACAGCGGGTCCGAGTATTCTAACATCCCGGCTTTCGGGGCGCCAGAGTCGGCGGCGGTGTCAGATCTGGGTGTCGATGAAGCCGCTTTGGCGGCGGCGTTCGGCCTTGGCGGATTCGCCCTCGCGGAAGCCGGCCTCCAGCGCCTTGAGGTTGAGCTTGATGAAGCGCTGGGGGACGTTGTTGGTGACGGCGGCTTCGAGGGCGTCGCGGCTGATGACCTCGGTGACGGCCACCATGTAGGCCAGGGCCATGATGTTGGCGACTACGGGGTTGCCCAGCTTATCTCGGCAGTAGAAGGTGAAGGGGAAGCTGTAGCCGTTGTCGGTGGGCAGCTCGTTGACGTAGCTGGAGTCGATGATCAGCGTGCCGTCTTCCTTCAGGTCACCGAAGTACTTGTCGCAGGAGCTTTGGTTCAGCGAGACCAGGACGTCGATGCGGCTGGGGTTGAGGTTGTTGATCGGGGCGTCGGAGATGCAGACCTGGCTTCGCGCGGCGCCGCCGCGGGCCTCGGGGCCATAGCTCTGGGTCTGCAGGACGACGGCGCCCTCGTAGACGCCGGCCGCCAGGGCCAGGATACGTCCCGAGGTCATCAGGCCCTGGCCGCCGGAGCCGGCGAAGCGCACGACCTGCATATGGGTGCCGTGGACGATGGTGCCGTTGCCGTACATCTTAGGAATCCTCCCTGACGCGCCGGCGCAGCTCGTCGTAGACCTCACAGAACTCGGGCCGGTCGATGTCGACGAAGACCCCGGTGAGGAACTCGCCCTCGGCCAGGGTGTGTTCCGGGTCCTTCTGTTTGCGCTTGAGGTAGCCGGTCAGCGGAACGGCCAGCTCCTTCTCCCGCTCCATCATCTCGACGGGTCCCTTGAAGCCGTTGCGGCGTCCGGCGGTGGTGTAGCAGTGGCTGACCACCTCGACGACTCCCAGGCCCTTCTTGTCGATGGCCCGGGCGAAGAGCTTGGTCATCTGGGCGGCGTGGTAGCTGGTTGTGCGGGCGACAAAGGGCGCCCCGGCGCCGCGGGCCAGCTCGCAGACGTCGAAGGGCGGCTCGACCATGCCGTAGGGCGCGGTGGAGGCCTTCATCCCCGGCTTGGTGGTCGGCGAGTACTGGCCGCCGGTCATGCCGTAGATGTTGTTGTTGGCTATGACGGCGGTGATGTCCAGGTTTCGCCGGGCGGTGTGGATGAAGTGGTTGCCGCCGATGGCCGTGGCGTCGCCGTCGCCCATCACGGTGATCACCTTGAGCCGGGGGTTGGCCAGCTTGATGCCGGTGGAGAAGGCCAGGGCCCGACCGTGGGTGCCGTGGAGGGTGTTGAAGTCGGCGTAGACGGGCATTCGGCCGGTGCAGCCGATGCCCGAGGCCAGCACGACGTCGTCCTGGGGGAGCCCCAGTTGGTCGATGGCCCGGATCAGGGCCCCCATGATGATCCCCAGGCTGCAGCCCGGGCACCAGACGCTGGGGAACTTCTTGCGCGTCCGCAGATAGGACAGGGTCAGCGATTCCTGGCGCACCTCGCGCTCCGTGGTTTGTCCCGGCGGGCCGGGTTTAGATGATGAGCTGGTCGGATTCGTCGATGCCGTGGCTGCGGTTGATGATCATCTCGGCGACGTCGTGGGGGTTGAAGAGCTGGCCGTCGATGCGGTTGATCGGTACGATGGTGGCCCGTCCGCGGTTGACCCGCTTGACGGCGCGCATCAACTGACCGCTGTTGAGCTCGGGGACGAAGATGACGTCGTTCTGCTCGCAGACCTCGTCGATCTCGCGCACCGGCAAGGGCCAGATGGTCTTCAGGCGCAGCATGCCGCACTTGACGCCCTCGTGACGCACGGTGTAGATGGTCCGCTTGCAGACCCGGGCGGTGCAGCCGTAGGCGATGATCGCCGAGTCGGCGTCCTCCAGATAGAGCCTTTCGACGTGGTAGACGTCCTTGGCGTGCTCGATTTTGCCCAGCAGGTGCTCGAGCATCTTCCGCGATTCGTCGGGGCGACCGGTGGGGAAGCCCTGCTCGTCGTGGGTCAGGCCGGTGACGTGATAGCGATAGCCCTCGCCGAAGGGGATCAGCGGTGCGGTGGAGTGGACGCCGTAGTCGTAGGGCTTGTACCAGTCCGCCGGGATCTCCGCCGAGGCCTCGCGCTCGATGACCGGCATGTCTCCGGGCTCGGGGATGCGGATGACCTCGTGCATATGGCCGATGGTCTCGTCGGAAAGCAGGATCACCGGGGTGCGGTACTTCTCGGAGAGGTTGAAGGCTGTGACGGTGAGGTCGAAGCATTCCTGGACCGAGTCCGGACTGAGCACCAGGATGGGGTGGTCGCCGTGGGTGCCCCAGCGGGCTTGCATCACGTCGGCCTGGGAGACCTTGGTGGGCAGCCCGGTGGAGGGGCCGCCGCGCATCACGTTGGCTATAACGCAGGGCACCTCGGTGATGCAGGCGAAGCCCAGGTTCTCCTGCATCAGCGAGAAGCCGGGTCCCGAGGTGGCGGTCATCGATTTGGCCCCGGCCAGGCTGGCGCCGATGATCGAGGCCATCGAGGCGATCTCGTCCTCCATCTGGATGAAGGTCCCGCCGCGCTTGGGCAGCTCCCGGGCCATCAGCTCGGCCACCTCGGTGGAGGGGGTGATCGGGTAGCCGCCGAAGAAGTTGCAGCCGGCGTAGAGCGCGCCCAGGCCGACGGCCTCGTTGCCCGAGGTGAAGTGCAGTCGGGGGTCTTTGGGCTTGAGGGTCTGTTTCTTAGCCACCGCTGCTCTCCTTCCCGGCCTTTTCTTTTCCGGCCGGCTCGCCCTTGTCGGGCTTGTCCGCCGCGGGCTTCTCGGCCGTATCGGCGGTTTTCTTGGGTTTCGGCTTGGGCTTCGGTTCGCCGTCGTCGGAGCCCTTTTCTGCTTTCTCGGCCTTGGCCTTCTCGGCCTTCGGCTTGGGCGAGACGGTCACGGCGAAGTCGGGGCAGAGGCGTTCGCAGAGCCCGCACTGGATGCAGCGCTGGGGATTGGCCACGTAGGCTTTGCCGTGGTGGCTCAGCGCCAGGACGTCCTTGGGGCAGAAATTCACGCACACGCCGCAGCCCTTGCACCAAACCTCGAAGATGCGGACCGGCGTTTTCTCCAGCTCGTGTTTAGTCATCTCAGCCTTGTCGGTGGTAACCGAACTCGCGCAGGGCGCTTTCGTCCTTGCGCCATTTGGGTTTGACTTTCACGCGCAGATCTAGATAAACCTGGGTTTCGAGCAGCTCTTCCAGCAGGCTGCGGGCCAGGGTGCCTATCTTGCGCAGCCGCTCCCCGCCGCGCCCCACGACGATGCCGACCTGGCTGTCCCGCTCGACGAAGAGTCGGGCGGCGATGAAGGTCAGCTCGGCGCTGCGGGGAGCGAACTCCTCGATGCGGGCCTCCAGGGCGTAGGGCACCTCTTGGTGCAGGCAGTCCAGGGCGGCCTCGCGGATGAACTCGGCGGCCAGCTCGCGCAGCGGCTCGGCGGTGATCTGCTCGGGGTCGTAGTACAGCGGACCTTCGGGGAGCAGGGCGGCCAGGCGCGCCACCAGCTCGCTCAGCCCGACGCTGTTGAGGGCGCTCAGACGCAGGCCGAACTCGGCGATCGCCGCGACGGCCTCGGGAGGGGGGTCGGGGAGGGGACCGTCGGGCGTGGCGTTCTCGAGCAGATCGACCTTGTTGAGCCCGAGCACCAGAGGGCGTCGGGCGGAGCGGACCAGCTCCAGCAGCTCCAGATCGACGGGAAGCACCTCGCGGGCGTCCCAGAGCAGCAGCACGGCGTCGCTTTGGGTCACGGCGGAGCGCGCTGCGGCCACCAGGTGGGAGCCCAGGTTATCCTGGGGCTCGTGGAAGCCCGGGGTGTCGATGAAAACGATCTGGTGTTCGGGGGAGGTCAGGATGCCGCGCAGGCGGCGGCGGGTCGTTTGGGGTTTGGGGTTGGTCGGGGCGACCCGCTCGCCCAGCAGGGCGTTGAGTAGGGTGGACTTGCCCACGTTGGGGCGGCCCAGCAGGGCGACGAAGCCGCTGCGAAATCCGTCGGCGCCGTGTGCGCCGTCGGGCGGGGTTGGCTGGTCCATAGTCGAATCGCCAGTCGAGATTGTCTCGGATCGGCCCGGTGTCGCGTTAACGGCGTAAAACAAAGTAACGGCACGATACCCGGGCGGTCGGGTACGGGGCCGTAAGTCGTTGTTTACAAGGACCGGGCGTCCGTCGCTTGGCGCGCCGCGCCCGGCTGTCGGTCTGGAGTGCCTCCGCCATGGGTCGTTAACGTCCGGCGAAAGGAGCTGGTTCGCGGTGCCGAATACCTGGAGCGCCGAAGAAATTGGGCGTCGAATACCGGCTTGAGCCCTATATCGGCCGCACCGCGCGGGGAAGTGTAGCATCGCGTTCGGGGTTAGTCAACCGGGGTTTGACGTGATATCGGAAACAGTAGTAGAGTTAGCCGAACTGTTGAGCGAGAGGCGGAAGATGAGCGTACGACGGTATCCCCCCGGCGTCGACCGGGTCCGGCGCAGGCTCGTCGGGCTGGCGGGTGAGATGGCGGAGCAATTGAGACCCGGTGTCCTTACCGGGCTCTGTCGCCTGGCGCTGCGGCCGGCTTCCGTGGATGAGGTGGTCGCCGTGGCCGCCGACTGGCTCGGGGAGCTCCTCGGAGAGCCCAGCCTCGAGCGCCTGGCTGCCCTGGTCGGCCTGTTGGCCGCCGAGCTCTACGGCCGGGACGAACCCGCCCCCGTGGCCGACGCCGCCTCCAGCGCAGCGGAGTGGTTCACCGGGTGTGGTTGTCACCGCGTCTGGATCTGCCGAGGCCAGTTGCTGACCCTGGCCGACGGCCGCCGGCTGGACGCCGTGCTCGATGGTGCCGGCCTCGAGGTGCGGCGCTACGGCACGACCAATCGCTGCCGTCCCGCCGAGCTCGAAGCCGGGTTGATGGAGGACGACGGCGTGCTCCACGCCGCCCGGGGCGATTTCGCCCTGACCGGGTTCGTCCGCCACCCCGAACCGGCGGAGCTGGCCGCCCTCGCCGGGGCCGGAGATTTGCCCGCGGCGGTACTGCTGGACGCCTGGCGGGAACCCGCTCCGTCCGCTCTTCAAGCGCCCCTCTTCGTTTCTCCCGAACCCGGCGCCGGCCTGGCCTGTGGGATCAAAGCCCAGCGTCCGCCCGACGAAGCCGCCCTGCGCCTTCTGTTCGCGACGTTGCGTCGAATCACCATCACCGGGAGCGTCTGATGCCGCCATTCCTCGCCCAGATGCTGTTCATCCTGATCATCATCAACCCGATCAGCCAGATGATGCTGATCATCGCCATCGCCGAGAAGCACCCCGAGCGTGACGTCTCCAAGCTGATCTATACCGGCAATCTCTGGGCCTTCGTCATCACCGCCCTGATCGCCCTGGGCGGCCTGTTTCTCTTCACCGTGGTCTTCCAGGTCCAACTGCCCACCCTGCGCCTGGCCGGCGGTTTGATTCTGGCCGGCATCGGCTACCTGCGCGTCTCCCGGGGCGTGACCTTCCAGATGAGCAAGAACACCGACCTCAGCGAGATGCGTGTGGTGCCCTTCGCCGTGCCCATGGTGGTCGGACCGGCCACCTTCGCCCAGGCGGTGACCATCTCAGCCGAATACGGTGTGCTGTTCTCGCTGGGCGTCGTCGCGTCCGTGCTGGCCCTCAACACCGGGCTGATGCGCCTGACCCTGCTGCTGCAACGCTGGATCAACCGCAACGTGGTCAGCGCCACCATCCGCCTCTCCGGGCTGGTGACGATGACCATCGGCCTGCAGATGATCTACGACTCTGTGGTGCAACTGATCCAGGCCGCCGTCTGAGCCCTGGGCGAACCGGGCGGACGTCTGCTCTCAGCGTGTTCTCGGGATTCCTTGGCGGGAGATGCCTTCATCGGCGGACGGCCCTTCAACCTGGGTTCCGAACGAGACGGCGGCTTGCCGCTTTTCTCTTGACGCAGGAGCCGGTTGCATTTGAGCTAAGAGCGCTTTAAGCCGACTCCAGCAACCTTGCTGGGTCCGATCAGACCCTCTATGCACCACCTTTCAATCGCGCTGGTCGAGACATCTGCCCGCATTCCTCAACGGCACGGTTGGCAAACAGCGTGAACGGTGTTTACAATGCCGACAACCCAGCGGGCACTGCGGAACAACAAGGAAAGACTTGCCCCGCCGGGCTCTTTTAGCTAAACTAGTCTTTGATAGTAGGGATACGGTTTCATAAACAAAGTTTTCCGCATTCACCCGCGCAATTGAATCCCGACTCAACACAAGATTGTTGCTCCGCTGGACGGATACCGCGCCGCCTAACCTCAGAATCGGCCAGCCAGAGGATGCAGTCGAGATGCTCAAAGGCTCCTTAAGCAGGATCGCCCTGGGTTCGGTGTTTCAGCACATCATCGACCAGGGGCTCAGCGGCAGGCTGTCAATCGCCACCGCGGAGGAGAACCTCCAGTTCTTCTTCGATCGGGGACGCTTGCAGAACGCCGCCGAAGACCCCGAAAGCGATGGTTCGCGGGGCATCTTCGACCGGGTCAAGGGCGAGTTCCACTTTGACAGCTCCCAGGAGGTGGACACCAGCACCAAGCCCGAGTTGAGCACCTTCCGTTGGGTGATGAACCGGGCTCACGAAACCACCAACGCCCGGGCCATGCAATGGGTCCTGCTCTCTCCCTACGCCATCCCGCAGAACGTCGCCGTTCCCATCGCCGAGCTCAACGACTTCGAGATGCAAATCTCGGCCCTGATCGACGACGAACGCACCATCGCCGAGATTCTCAAGGTCTCCGAGGCCGAGGAGATCAAGACCCTGCGGGTGCTCTTCGGACTGACGATCGCCAACACCGTCCGCCTGGTGCGCACCTTCGAGGTCGTCCGCATCCTCAGCGGCATAATCGACGATTTCGTCATCGCCCTGGGTGAGACCCGGATGACCATCAACGGCGCGGAGCGGATGTTCGGCAAGGTGCTCAGCGAGATGATCGTCGTCCATCCCCAGCTCGAGTACCTGGAGCTGGGCGGCAGCGAACAGTCGCTGGGCCGGCTGCGCACCCAGTTCAACCGCGCCGCCGTGGCGATGAAGGTTCTGGGCGACCTCCTCGAGCGCTACTACAAGGCCATCATCGTCTTCCTCGACTCAAAGCAGGTCGAGGGCATTCTGCGCAACATCGTCAAGCAGTACTTCGGCAAGCATCGCAGCCTGGTCAGCGAGCTGCGCCTGGACGACCTCATCGACCATATCATCAGCGAGAGCTCCGATCATGAACGCCGGCAGCTCTGGGCCGACATCGACATGGCCGAGAACCGCAGTTCGTTGATCCGTTGGAGCTAGGACGCCGTCGATCAGCGTAGCTTAACCCCAGCCGGCCCGGGAGGGCCATTCTTATTGGAACGGGCTTCCCGGTTCCACTGTGTCGATTACCGGCCGCCGGGCTCGTGTAGCACCGTCCCGATAAGGCCGGATTATCGCATCCATCGCCCTTGAGATCATCCATCGGGAGAATTCATGAGCGAGCCCTCCTTCGATTCCGTCTTTCACCCCGGACCTCTGCCCGCCGCCGAGCTGCGCCGCCTGCTGGCCGTCGATCCCCCCCTGCTGGAGAACCTGGCCGACGCCGAGCGCCAGTTGACCCCCAACGGTGTCGACCTGAGCCTGGACGAGGTCGCCCGTTTCTCCGGCGACGAGCCCGGGGTGGTGGACTTCGACAACGGCCGCCGCCGCCTGCCCGCCGTCGAGCCCCTGGCCTGGCGGGGCGACCGCTTGGAATTAGACCCGGGATCCTACCTGGTGCGCTACGCTGAAAAGCTCAACCTGCCCGCCGACGTCATCGCCCTGGGCAAGCCTCGTTCGAGCCTGCTGCGCTGCGGCGTCGAGCTGGCCAGCGCCGTCTGGGACGCCGGTTACGCCGGGCGGGGGCAGGGGCTGCTGATCGTCCGCCACCCCGCCGGTTTGGTGCTGTACCGCCGGGCGCGGTTGCTGCACCTGGTCTTCTTCCGGCTGACCGCCCCCACCGCCGGTTACGCCGGGACCTATCAGAACGAGGGGGCCTAGGTGGCCGAGCGGGACGCCGAGGGTCGGGCCGTATCCAGGCCCCTGCGCTGGCTGCTGATCGCTTGCGGCAGCCTGAGCCTGGGTCTGGGCGTGCTGGGGGTCTTCCTGCCCGTGCTGCCGACGACGCCCTTCCTGCTGCTCGCCGCCGGTTGCTACCTGCGCTCCTCCCGGCGTCTCTACGACTGGCTGCTGGCCACCCGCTTCCCCGGAACCTATATCCGGGACTGGCGCTCGGGGAAGGGGATCCCCCGGGGGCTCAAGATCAGCATCCTGGTCCTGCTCTTCGTCACCATCGTTTGCAGCGCCGTCTTCTTCGTCTCCGAGCTCTGGCTGCGCGTCCTGTTGGGCTTGGTGCTTATCGGGGTCAGTATCCACATCCTGCGCCTGCCCACCCGGCGGGATGATGCCGCCGACGGCTCAGACGACGCCGGGACGACGGGATGAGATGCTGGTGGTTGGGCGGGTCCATGTTTGAATGCCTCGGCGATTACGCGCGTGATTGGTTGACAACGCTAGACCGCTGGTGAGGCTGTCGGACGAGTTCCCTGCGCGTTCGACAACAAGGGCGAGAGCGACGGCGAGGGAATCCGGTGTATGTTCACCCGGTGGGCGGCTCGGTCGGCACTTCGCCCCTTGCCGGTTCGGTTGATTCGCCGTTGCTTTTCCGTTGTGTTTTCAACCAAACGTCTCCCGTCGATTTACACCGCCGCCGGCCTCTGCTATTCTGTTACCGGCTTGCCCGCGCCTTTCACCCTACCTCGGCGCGGCGGCACGCAGCCCAGCAAAAGACTACCCGCCGCCGTCCAAACGGTTGCCGCGCTCACAAGGAGAAACACCCATGGCCATCGAGGTCCTGCAATCCTTCGACAACTCCGGCGATGTCATCTGCGAGCGAGTGCCCCGGGACGGCGCCGGCGACGTCGCCTGGGGCGCCCAGCTCATCGTCCGCGAGAGCCAGGAGGCCGTCTTCTACCGCGACGGCCAGGCCCTGGACCGCTTCTCCCCCGGACGCCACACCCTGACCACGGCCAACATCCCCCTGCTGCGCGGCTTGCTCAAGCTGCCCTTCGGCGGCGAGACCCCCTTCAAGGCCGAGGTCTACTTCGTCAACCGCAAGGTCTTCACCAACCTCAAGTGGGGCACCCCGCAGCCCGTGGCCTTCCGTGACGCCGAGTTCGGCATCGTCCGCCTGCGCGCCCACGGCATCTACTCCCTGCGCATCACCGACTCCGGCCTCTTCGTCAACAAGTACGCCGGCACCCAGGGGGTCATCCGCTCCGGCGTCCTCGAGGACTTCCTGCGCGGGATCATCGTCAGCCGCACCTTCGACTTCCTCGGCGAGCAGATCAAGAGCCTGCTAGACCTGCCCGCCCTCTACGACGAGTTCGCCGTGGCCCTCAAGGCCGAGGTCAGCCGTGAGATGACCGCCTACGGCGTCGAGCTGGTCGACTTCACCATCGGCGCCATCACCGCCCCGCCCGAGGTCGAGAAGGCCATGGACGAGCGCGCCCGCATGGGCGCCCTGGGCGATATGGACCGCTACACCCGCTACAAGACCGCCGAGGCCATCGGCGACGCCGCCAAGCAGCCCGGCGGTGGCATGGCCGGCATGGGTGCCGGCATCGGCGCCGGGATGGCCATCGGCGAGACCATGGGCAAGGCGATGGGCGGCGAGCGCGGCACCTCCGGCGGCAAGACCGAGCGCCTCGTCGTCTGTCCCAAGTGCGGCCACGAGAACCCGGCCGACGACAAGTTCTGCGGCAACTGCGGCGCTCGCCTGCGGCCGGTCTGTCCGGACTGCGGCGCCAAGCTCATCCCGGGGAACAAGTTCTGCGGCGGGTGCGGCAAGAAGCTGGTCGAGTAGGCCATTCCACAGGGCGGGGGCTCCGCGCCCGCCCTGTGCCGGAAGGTCAAAGAAGCTTCACGATTAATCAGTAGGGGCCGACCTTCAGGTCGGCCCGCATTGATCCGGGCTACTCACCCGGGGAACGGGCCGAGCTGACGGCCCGCCCCTGGATTAACGCCGCGCGTCGAAAGCGTCCATTGGCCCCCCCCTTGACAAATCCGCTCAGTGTGCTATCTTACACCACGCCGACGGACCAGACGGCCGCGGGAGTCCGCTCCCGAGGAAAGTCCGAACTCCGCAGGGCAGGACGCCGGGTAACGCCCGGGGCGCGCAAGCGTACGGAAAGTGCCACAGAGAAGGGGGCCGGAGTCGGGGCTGGGTGTTTTTAAGTGCCTGTGTCTCCGCCCGGTCCTTGAGACCGCCCAAGCCCGCCCACGGCGGGACGGCAAGGGTGAAACGGTGGGGTAAGAGCCCACCAGCGGCGCCGGCGACGGCGTCGGCTCGGTAAACCCCGTCCGGAGCAAGACCAAATAGGAGACGACGAGCGGCCCGCTCATTTCGTCTCGGGTAGGTCGCTGGAGCCGGTGGAGCGATCCCCGGCGTAAGATGGATGGCCGTCACGCGGTCGGAGGCCCGCCCCGCGCGGACCGTTCGCACGACCGACGACAGAATTCGGCTTATCGGTCCGCCGACGAAACGATGGGCCGCCCCGGGTTTACCCGGAGCGGCCCTCTTGCATCACTCGAGGCGGGGTTGGTCAACTAGTCGACCAGCACGGCCACGTCGCCGTTGCCCGAGTTGACCTCGATCGAAGGTCCGTCGCCGGACTTGGACAGGCTGCCGCCCATCATCGAGGTGCTGCGATTGACCCCGTCGATGTTGGTCTCGGCCTCGCCCATGCCGGTGTTCCCGTCTACGCTGAGGCCGCCGGGCACCTCGGCCAGGGTGACGGTGACGTTGCCGTTGCCCGACTCGGCGTCCACGGCGCCGTCGAAGCCCGGCCCGATCTGGATGTCCACGTTGCCGTTGCCCGATTCGGCGTTCACGCCGCCCTTGTAGCTCTTGGGCAGCTCGATGTCCACATTGCCGTTGCCGCAGGAGATCTTGATATCGCCCGGAGTGCCCTTGACGGTGACGGTGCCGTTCCCGGCGTTGGCCTCCAGGGCGGCGACCTTCTCGACCTCGATATCGCCGTTGCCTACCGAGAGGTCGGCGGCGATCCGTCGGGGCAGGGTGATCAGCAGTTCGACCTCGAGGGAGCCGCCCGAGGGCTTGTCGAACTCCGCCACCACGCGCTCGCCCTCTTTCTCGAAGGTGCAGTACTTCAGCCATTCGTCCTTGTCCACCGCGCGGCCGTTGCGCAAGCCTTCGGCTTCGATGGTGATCTTGTCGGTATCGGCGCCGATGATGGTCACGGGACCGTTGTCCCACTCGACGACGAGGATGTCGACTCCCACGGGGCCGAGTTCGACGACGTGGGTGTCGGTGGCGGAGGCGGCCATCATCTGGGCGAAGACGGCGACGGGCAGCAGCAGGAGAATCAGGAGACGCTTCATCGTTCCTCCAAAAAGTGGTTGGTTTAGCGGTTACGATCGGCTGTCTGCCGCTTAGCACGGCGAACTATAATCGGGATTGGGATCATATACCCTGTTCGGACTGGGTTATCAATGTATCCTGCTGATAATACGCGTGTAACAGTAGATGTGCCCGTCACTTGTCAGCAACCAAAAAGTGGCGGCGAAAAGGGCTGCTCGGAGAATGACTCCCCCTGCCAATTAGCTTGCAGTCAATGACCATTCAATTGCCGCTCGACTCTTAACAGGTTCATTATCAGGCGATAAGGTTGCGCATACCGTACCGGGATCAATGCCGGACGAATCCAACCAAC
Organism: Candidatus Coatesiibacteriota bacterium; assembly: GCA_014728185.1. Lineage (GTDB taxonomy): Bacteria > RBG-13-66-14 > RBG-13-66-14 > RBG-13-66-14 > RBG-13-66-14 > WJMB01. The sequence goes on along the minus strand of WJMB01000163.1, from coordinate 140 downwards.
GATTGCCTGCTCGGTGAACTTTCCAATACCGGCCCTGATTCGGTCCGAACAAGTTCCATGAAGCCCTGCTTATTAAAAAACCTAGGGATCAGCCAGGCGCCTTGTCGAGTGAAGCTTTCAGCAAGCAGGTATCAAGGGCG
>WJMB01000162.1 GCA_014728185.1 Candidatus Coatesiibacteriota bacterium | reverse complement strand
GTGCATAATAGAAATGTGGAACCCCGCTTAACCTGCCACAAACAGAAAACTCGATGTGTAAACCTGATTGCCCGCTAACTGCTGATAATTGAACGATATTCAGTAACACCCCGGTCCGTGACAGCTAAGTGATCCCAACTTTTTATCAGCAGACTACAACCACAACCCGGTCCGAGCTGGGTATGCGATTCTTACAAATATGGCAAGCCGGGGCGATGACTGTTACGTTTGAATCCGGTTCTTATCTCGATTCAGGGGCATCTCAATGAGATACCTGCTATCATGCCAATACAAACGGCAATTTGAAGGGTTTGCCCGCAAGGATCGCCATTGCTGGAACAAGCGGCGGCAGAGCGGGGTTTTCTGACAGTCCCGGTGGGGGGAAGGCATTTCGGTGAAGACGATGTCAAGCCGGACTGCTGTAATCAAGCCGGTACCGCCTGGGCGAACACCCGCTCGGCTCGAAGCTGTCTCGACCACTAGCGAATGAGGGAGAACTTGCCGTGTCCGACGTGGTAGTCGCCGGAGTCGATGGTGTAGAAGTAGAGGCCCGTGGCGACCTGGTTGCCGTCGTCGTTGTCGCCGTGCCAGGCGGCCTGACCGAAGGCCTCGTCGACCTCGTCTTCGCCGATGGTGCGGACCAGATCGCCCGAAAGGGTGTAGATGCGCACGGTGACCCGCAGGTTGTGCTCGAAGAAGAAGGTCAGGTGGTCGTCGACATTGGGGCGGAAGGGGTCGGGACCGCACATGACGCCCTCGGTGAGGGGGTTGCGGATGCTGGTGATGTAACAGATCATCGGGTTGTCGGAGTCGGAGATGTTGTCGATGTAGCAGGTGCTCTTGGAGTCGCCGTAGGGCAGGGAGCTGGGGTTGGACTCGGGGCCGAAGACCCTCTTGCCGTAGTAGCCGGGGAAGGGATCGCCGTCGTCGCCGGTGTTGACCAGACCGTCGAGGTCGTCGAGGCCGTCGGCCTCCTCGAGGTCGACGCCCTTGTGGAACTCGTTATCGTTGATGCGCCCGGAGTCGATGAGCTCGTTGATCAGCTCCTCGTCGATGTGCCAGATCAGCAGGCCGTGGAGGGGTCCGGTGTCCTGGGGGTCGATGAACTCGAGGGCGGAGAGACCGCGGTCGAAGCCGATCTGCTGGCGGTTTTCCAGCAGAAAATACTCCTCGGGTCCGGCCACGGTGATCTTGAGAAAGCGGGTGGCGCCGGCGGGCGGCGAGCTCTCGGCGCGGTAGATTACGTGGCGCTGATTGCGCCCCTGGGTGGCCGGGGTGTAGTCGGTCCAGCCCATAAAAATCTTGGCCCAGGCGCAGGGGTGGACGGGGCAGTTGCCTGGGATGGGTACGCGGTGGGGATAGGCGACGATGCCGGTCCAGGCGCCGTAACCGAGCAGGCACCAGGCGCCCACACCATAGGAGTCGGGATCGGCCAGTTCCGGGGTGGTGTCGTAGAGAGTGGGCAGACCGAGCTGGTGGGCGAAGGTGTGACAGAAGACACCGATGGTCGAGAGCAGTTCATTGCCGTCGTCGACGCCGTCGTAGAGTTCTTCGGGAACCAGCATGAACTCGTTGACGCGCACCCCGTCGTCGGTCTGGTAGGCTCCGGGACCGCCGTCGTCGGACAGCGACCACTTGCAGCTCCAGATGTCGTCGGCGCTGCGGCTCTGCTCGGCACCCCAGCCGGCGTGGACGATGAACAGGGCGTCCACGTAGCCGTCGTCGTCGGAGCCCTCGGGGTTCTGGGAGCGCGGGATGCCGTCGGGGCCGTCGTTGTCGTAGGCGGCGAAGTTGATCCGCGAATCGGCGAAGGCCAGGGCGTTCTCGACCAGGCCCTGGGAGTTGTTGGGGTACTCGCCGAAGCCGTATTCTCCGGCGGCGAAGTAGGCGTAGTCGAGTTGCCCGCCGTCGCCATCCTGGCCGGAGATGCGCACCCAGGCGGAATCGACGTCCTCATCCTCGTCGCCGACGATGTTGATCCGACCGTAACTGACCTCGTCCCAGTAGTCGGTGAAGCTCCCCGGCTCCTGGTTGGCGCGGAAGATCAGCTTGCCGTACTCCAGGGGTGGATGGATATCGGTGTCGGCGGGTTTGTCGTCGAAATCTACCAGCAGGATCAGCGGGCGGATGGTGCCACCGGCGGCGGGCCGATAGTCACCGGGAGCGTCGACTCCGGCGGGACGCAGCGGCTCGGTGGCATCGGCCGGCACGGCCAGCCCCAGGGCTTCATACCAGGAGGCGGGCATGCCGGGCATGGCGCCCGCGGAGGTGCACACGACTATCAGGGCCGCGACGATCAGGCGAAGCGGTCTGGGCAAGGGAACCTCCCGGTCGAATTGGAAAAACGGCGCTGCCGATTGTCATGAAGGTTCGTCTGAGATTGGTCGCCAAGGCGGCCACCGAGGTTTAATATAGCAAAGAAGGCGGCGGCGCGCCAGGTAAACACGCCGTCGCCTTCCCGTTAAACTGCTCGTTAGCGGTATTGCTCCTTCACCCCGCCCCAGCTCAAATCCTCGACGGCCGAGGAATCCTCCACGATAATCACGGCGGTCATCATCGGGTGGAAGGTGCAGTGGTAGTCCCAGGTTCCAGTACTGTCGAAGGTGAAGCTCCAGGTCTCCCCCTGGGCCAGCGAGCCGGAGTCGAAGTCGGCGTTGTCGGCTGTGACGGTGTGGGCGGCGGAGTCCTGATTGATCCAGGTGACGGTGTCGCCGACCTGTACGGTCAGAGTGTCGGGGTCGTAGGCGAAGCCGCTGATGTCGATGTCGTGGTCGGCGGCGATGACCGATGCAGCCAACACAAGTAGACTCAAGGCGATGCGTTTCATTATCCCTCCCAGGCGCGAAACTGATGGCAATGCGCGGCGTCGTTTTTTCTTGCACTTGCACTATTAGTATAGCGGGACATGAGACTCTTTCTCAATTATATCCCTACTTTTTTGGTCGGTTTTTCTTGATGGCTGATGATCGCCGCAATGAACACCCGCGCTGGTGAAAACCGGAAGGGTGGCTAGACTGGAAAGTACCGGTCCATCTCTTTCAAAGCGCCTGATTAAAGAAGAAGGCATCAGGGAACTTGTTCGGACCAATCAGGGTCGTAATTGAAGGGCGCACCGAGCGGGCAATCGCCGCCTGGGTGAGCGCGACTCTGCCTCCGATGCATACATGCGCAGTCTTATTGCATGATAATGAAACAGTTATGAGCCTAAGTGCAATCGGGTAGTCGTTCTTTGTCGGCAACTAGGCAGGGCGGGTTATCCACCGAGCACACCCCTTGCAGCCGCCGTTTTTTGACTACCGGCAAGTGCCGGGCGCATCTGTTGTTACACGTGGAGTATCAGCATAATACAATCGCATCTCGGTCCGAATAGGGCATACGATCCCCAACTCTAAACACCGACCCATCTCCAAAAAAGGCGGCTGATAGGAGGCGATGTCGAAGAAAGATGAGCCGGCAGCCTTTCCTCTCGACGCATACTCGTTATATACATGTTATTTGACTGCTTGGGATTGAGGCATCATCATCGAGGCCAGTGGCACCAAGTAGTTCCTTTTGAGCGCTGAGAAGTCAGAACAGGCATAACGGGAACGGGGAAACCCAGTTGACCCGCCACAAACAGCAAATAATAATTGCCAACCTGCTTGCCCGCTAACTGCTGATAATTGAAAGATATTCAGTAACACTCCGGTCCGTGACAGCAAAGTGATCCCTAGAGTTGAAACTATATTCACCCTGATTTGATCCGATCAGGCTACCTGATGCTAATAAACCAGCGCCTCGGCAGGCGCTGGTTCGCACTCCACACGGGGGCGGCTTACCGATACATGGCCCGGATCTTGCCCCAGGAGGTCTCCTCGACGGCGCTTTCCACAACCTCGATGGTTCCGGTCACGCTGGGGAAGAACGTATCGTAGTAGCCGAAGCTGCCCTCGCTATTGAAGGTGCGGATGTAGTCGTCACCAGGGTCCAGGCGTCCCGAATCGAACAGGTCGGTGTCCGATTTCACCCGATGGGCATTCGAACCGACATTGATCCACTTGATGCGGTCGCCGGGGCTGATCTCGATATAGTCGGGATCGAAGAAGTTATCGCCGATTTCAACGGTGAACATCTCGGCGCCGGCGGCGACGATGATGAGCAAGAGCATGAGTCCAACGAAACGATTGAGCATGATTGAACTCCCTTCTCGGATGTGTGTATATATGCTTCGCCGCCTTGACGTAGCATAGAGACAGAGGTAATCGACTTGAAAAACGATTTGCAACTCACTACTAATATAATAGCACATTATTGCGGGCTGTCCAGTGGAGAGGGTGCTTTTTGTCACATTTCTTTACATCAGCGCGGCATCAGCGCGGCATCAGCGCGGCCGAGGAGAACCACGGGGAAACGCGGTACCCCGGCTGGTAAGAGAACAACGACTTAGACTCAGCTTGGGATCGTAGACTCTGACCGGACCTGTTCGTGATTGTATCCTGTTGACAATAGAGGTGATGATCACCAGGTACTTGTCATAAAACTGGCAGCTTAAAAGAGGCGGCTAAACCGGGCCTGGTCTTTAGCGAGCATAGTTATCTGCACACCTGTAAATGCACATACTACTGGCTGCTATTAGCTTTTTATTGTCTTATTACCAAGCATTAATGGCTTAAACGATTAACGCCTGATTAGTGACGTAGTATGCCGAATGGGAAACAACGGCCCAGCAAGCCGCTACCATTCAGCCTGACTTGTTCCGAACACGTTCCAGGATGCTCTCAGATTATATTACCTGGTAATAATGTTTTGTAATTAGCAGTTGAAACTGGACCGACGTTGCAAGGTCAATGAGCGGCATTTAGCGCTGAACTGCTGACAACCACCTCACGAAGGGCTCCAGATCGATATGCCAAGGGATTATCACCTGAAACTGAACCTACGTCGAAACCTAAAAAATGCGGCATTTAGAACGGATGTGCCCACAACTACTACATGAGGGCCTTCAGCTCGACGGGCCAAGAGGTTTTCATATCAGCTAAACCAGCTGTTTGGAAACATTTAACCTCCAGATGACTGGTAAGCCCGGGATGCAAATCAGGAGTCGGGAC
>WJMB01000161.1 GCA_014728185.1 Candidatus Coatesiibacteriota bacterium | reverse complement strand
CTCCTTGAGGTCCAGCTTGCCGGTGAGGTCCCGGGCCGCCTCTAGCAGGCGGCGGGTCTCGTCGAGACGCAGGCGGAGCTTGTCGTCGGATCGGGCCATGGCGGTCTCCCGTGACGTCGGTTCGACCGGGTGTCTGCCCCCGGACCGGCCGGAAGTGTCTCCATCTTATCATACGTCGCCGGGCCGTGTTTGTCACCGATTACCCGGGCGGGCCGCCTGATGTCCCTGTAGAACGGGGCCACCAACGCCGGTTGTCGCCATAACGGTAGGGCGGGGTCTTTCTACCCCGCCGTTTGTTTTATCCAGTTGGACGGGTCCTAACGCCCCCCTGTTTGAATAAGGAATGGCATCACACAGAAGTAAGTGGCAATCCGCTGTCAGGATACACTCAAGTCCGCTGATATCCGGGTTCGTTCAAGACCAGGCCCGTGTAAGCCGCCACGTTTTTCGACTGCTCGTCTTGTGACAGGCATCCGTTACCAAACACGTTTATTATCATCAGTATACAATCATGATCAGCTCCGGTGAGGGTATTCGATCCAGACGGGATTATCACCTGCAACTGAACCTGTATCGAAAACTCAAAAGAGCGGCATTATGAACGTAATTACTGACAACCACCTCACAAAAGGCTTTAGTTCGACAAGCCAACAGTGTTGTAACTGCTAACATAGCTATTATAAATCAGTTAGCCTCTTTATCACCGGTAAGCTCGGGATGCAAATCATGAGTCACGACCTCCCTATTCTCAGCGCACTCTTAGAACAAGTTAGAACAAGTCTGGTTATCCGCCACCAGTCTACGCACGGATAACGACAGCTTGCACAGCAATATGGCACAGAAGAACAGGCTGTTATTGATAAGCCTTTTCTGGCGTGCGTGCTACTCCATTGACTAATCCTTTCAGGGATAAAAAACGACGGGGTCGGAGGATTGACCTCGTCGACCCCGTTTAACAGGTAACCAATACCGCATAGTACCTTGATTCGTCTTGTTTTAACCTAGGGATCCAGGCGCTTGATCGTCCGCGGGAAGGGGATCACCTCGCGGATGTGCCGCACCCCGCCCAGCCACTGCACCAGGCGCTCGAGGCCCAGGCCGAAGCCGCCGTGGGGCACGCTGCCGTAGCGCCGCACGTCCAGATACCACTGGAAGTCGGCCAGGTCCAGCTTGTGCTCATCGATGCGCCGCTTGAGCAGCTCGATGTCGTGGATGCGGATGCTGCCGCCGATCAGCTCGCCGTAGCCGGCGGTGGCGATCAGGTCGTCGCAGAGCACATAGCGCTCGTCGGCGGGGTCGGGCTCCATGTAGAAGGCTTTGGCTTGGGCCGGCCAGCGTTCGACGAAGACCGGCACATCGAAGTCTCGCACCAGGGCGCTCTCATGGGGCGCACCGAAATCATCGCCCCACTCCAGCGGTTCGCCGTTTTTCTTCAGGACCTCCAGGGCCTCGTCGTAGGTCAGGCGGACGAAGGCCTCGTCGCGGGCGCGCTCGAGCCGGGCCAAAACCTCCTCGGCGCTCTCCTCGTCGGCGGCGAAGTCCAGGCCCCGCTTGTCATGGATGTCGGCGATCAGCCCGGCGTCATTATCCAGCACCTTCTCAACCACGTATTTAAGCATTGCTTCCTGGAGCTCGAGGTTGCCGTCCTGGGTTTGGAAAGCCACTTCGGGTTCGAGCATCCAGAACTCGGTCAGGTGCTTGCGGGTGAAGGATTTTTCCGCCCGAAAACTCGGGCCGAAGCAGTAGACCTTGCGCAGGGCCTGGCAGGCCGGCTCGACGTAGAGCTGGCCTGACTGGGAGAGGTAGGCCGGGCGGCCGAAGTAGTCGACCTCGAAAAGCGTGCTGGTGCCCTCGCAGGCGTTGGCCGTCAGGATGGGCGAGTCGATGAGGGTGAAGCCGCGGGAGTCGAAGAAGCCGCGCAGATGGAAAACGGTGCGGTCGCGCAGGCGCATGATCGCCCGCTGGCGCGGCGTGCGCAGCCAGAGGTGTCGATGGTTGAGCAGGAAGTCGGCGCCGTGGGCCTCCTCGCCCTTGCCCCGGGGCTGGAGCGGATAGTCGTCGGGGCTGGGGCCGACTAGGCGGAACCCGGTCACGGTGAGCTCGAAACCCGAGGGTGCGCGATTGTCGGCGCGGACCAGGCCGTCGACCTCGCAGGAGCACTCCAGGGTCGCGGCGGCGGCGGCGTCGAAGCCCGCCTCGCCGATCTCGTTGAGGGCCACCACCCCCTGGATGGTGCCGCTGCCGTCGCGCAACTGCAAAAACAGCAGCTTCTTGGAGCTCTGCCGCTTATTGTGGACCCAGCCCTTGAGGGTGACGCTGCGGCCCACCTGCTCGGCGATCTCGCTGATCAGGACTTCCACGCTGCCTCCTTTCTCGTCAACTTGCCACTGCCCGTTGGTTCTGTGTGTTGTTGGGATCATCATGCGAAACTTAACGAGTATCAACAGCTACTGAGTGCTGCTCCAGTGATTCGTTATTGATGCTTGCCTTGCTGATGGTGTCAACTCGACAAGGCGCCTTGTTGGTCCAAGGGTTAAGCTAAGCAATAGAATGCTTTTATTAAGGTCTTGCCTGCTTGAAGCTACCGGACCAAACGGCGGGATAGACGTCTTTCAATGGCGCTCGATTATGCAAATGGGAGGGCGACCAACGGGAACGTGCACGCGGGCTTATTCGTCAGGTCACCAATAGCCCTCGTCGCGTGCCGAATGTGACTCAGCCCCTCTTTCCGGCAATACTGGTACTTAGTGCCGCAATAAAACCAGTGCCACATAAACACCGCGGGATGTGACAGCGCGTTGAGCTACAATGCATTAAGATACAAGAGGATAGGAGTGCTATCGGTTCACAAGCGAATGATAATCCCTAAGCCAAAGCCGCTCATTGGTTGGTCTAACCGGTGGCGGCGGATCGTAACCAAGACCGACCCTTCGCCCGCCTACTGAAAACGCCCGACGGCGGGCGTGGGGGTTGGATTCTACCGGGGCGGGCCGGGGTAGTCAAGGACTGGTGAAGCGCCGTCGCGAGAGCTCGAGGGCCTTCTTGCCGATCTGTTCGACGGGGGTCTTGAAAAGGGTGGTGATACGCTCGTGGAGGTCGTCGCGCAGGCGGCGAAAACCCTTGAGCCGCTCGCCGTAGTCCTCGGGCACCTCGCCGGGGGCGGGGTAGCTCCAGCAGATGGTGGCCGAGCCGGCCCAGTGGGGCAGGACCGCGCGGACGTCGTCACCCAGCACGATTACCAGGTCAAAGCCCTCACCGGCGACCTCGAGGGTGGATTTGGGCCGCTGGTTTCCGAAGGCGACGCCAATCTCGCTGAGCACGACGTAGCTCAGGGGATGGATCTCATCGGCTGGCTCGACTCCGGCGCTGAAGGAGCCGAAGGTGCCGGAGGAGACGTGGCGCAAAAGGGCCTCGGCCAACTGTCCCCGGGCGGCGTCGGCCCAGGAGACGAAGAGGACCTTGTAGTCGTAGCGACGCCGAAGTGCGTCGGGGCTGGGCAGCCAGTTGCGCTTGACCATCGTTTTCGGGGGTTATGGTGAATTAGAGGTCCGTCGATCGTTGATCGTCGAAGCCTGGGCGTTGAACGTCGATTGTTCCGCTAAACCCAGTCTCCGGGAAGATCTTGCGGCGGTTGAGCGGACGCCGGGCGCGCGGGCGACACCACCGTGCCTGTCGAACATCGCGCCGCATTCGTCTTCGGTATTCGATGTTCATAGATTGTAGCCCAACTCGCCGTCGGTAACAAGGCCGCCGTCGCCGAGGGACGTCGGGCTGACGCAGCGGCCGAGGCTGTGGTATCTTTGACTCGATAGTCGACCTCATCGCTTAACCGATAGCGAAACGCTTTGACCGGCAAGGCAACCGACGCCTCCACCCCAAGGACCAACCATGGACAAGTTCGTCATCCAGGGGCCGGCCGCCCTCGAGG
>WJMB01000160.1 GCA_014728185.1 Candidatus Coatesiibacteriota bacterium | reverse complement strand
ATGGTCGAAGCCGGGGAGCGCATCGGTCTGGCCGGCTCCACCGGCGTGGTCACCGGTCCCCACCTGCACTTCGAGGTCCGGCTGACCACCTGGGCCGTCGATCCCCTGGCCCTGATCGAGAACCCGCCGGCCTACGAGTGAGCCGGGTGCCCGCGCCACCGTCCAGCCTCCGCCGGATTCTCTTTGTCCGCGACGACGCCCTGGGCGACGCCCTGGTCAGCCTGCCGGCGATCTTGGTGTTAAAGGAGGGCTTTCCTCAAGCCAGGCTGAATATTGTGGCCTCACCGCGCAACGCCTGGGTCTACCGTCGCTGGTCCCTGCCCGTCGTTCCCTCCCCCTCCAGTCTTAGAGAAACCCGCCGCCTGATCCGCCGCCTGCGTCCCCAGGCGATGGTTTGCGCCTCGCCGAACCCCCGCGTATCACCGGCGGCGCTGCTCGAGGGCGCGCCACTGCGTCTGGGTTACGGCCGCCGCCCCTGGGGTTGGTGCCTGAACCGACCCGTCTGGTTCGGCAAGCGCTCCTCGGGGGTTCACGAGGCCGCCCTGACCCTGGCGCTCCTGCGCCCCCTGGGAATCCACCCCCGCACCATCACCCCCCCCCGCTTGATACCCCGACCCGAGGCCCGTGACCGCATCCGGCGACGGGTCGAGGCTCCCGAAGCCAGGCTGATCATCCATCCCGGCGGCGGGGGCTCGGCGCCCAACTGGTCGCTCCCGCGCTACGCCGAGTTCATCGCCCTGGCCCTGGAGCGCCTGCCCGGGGTTGTCCTGACCGGCTCCGCCGCCGAGGCCGACTATAACGAGAAACTGCGCCGCGTCGCTCCGGAACGAATCGTCAACCAGGCCGGTGAAACGGACCTCGAGGGCCTGGCGGCGCTGATCAGCCTGGGGCGCGGCTTCCTCAGCGCCTCGACGGGGCCGATGCATTTGGCCGCCGCCCTGGGCGTCCCCCAGGCGGCGCTGTTCTCCACCGAACCCCACCTGGCCCCGCGACGCTGGCGGCCGCTGAACCACCGGGCACGGATCTTCTCCCGCGCCGACCTCGACAAAATCCGCCCCGCCGCCGTCCTCGAAGCCCTGCTGGGAACCCACACCGCGCGAGAGCGTAGATAACCAACGGCCTTGCGTCGTATGTCCGCCCCACGGTCTCCCCGACATCGACAACGCCGGCCCGAGGCCTGAGGATTATTGCGCGGGCGACGCCCCGAGCGGCCCCGGGCCCGTCGTGTCATTATCGAACACTCCTAAGTCGAAGCCGAAAACCGCCGCGCAAGTCCCTTGCAGTCATGGCCAAGCGTCGATATTATCCGAGCGCGATCCAATCGAGTTCGACCACTTCTGGAAATCCCCCCGGTCTCCGGCTATACTTCCCCAATTACCCCGCCGCCATTGCCGCGACACCGCTCCGAAACGCGGGGCACCGGGAAAGGAACCACCATGAAAACCAAAGTTTTCAGCCTGCTCGCTATTCTGTTGTTCTTCGCGACCACCGCCTCGGCCGCCGATATTGACGAGCTGCCCTACGGCGTCGGCGAGAAGCTGATCTACAGCGTCAACTACGAGGACACCATGGCCGGTGTCTGCGTGATGAGCGTCGACAAGCTGGTGCGCTACCAGGGGAAAGAGGTCTTCAAGCTGACGATGAAGATCGACTCCTCGACGGCCTTCAGCGACTTTTTCTACGTCAAGGACCGCATGGAGTCCCTCTTCGACCCCGTCGACCTGGCCACTCTGCGCTATGAGAAGCACCTGATCGAAGACACCTACACCGCCGACGAGGTCCTCTACTACGACCAGGACGCCAACACCATCACCTCGGCCACCCAGGTGCGCACCGGCATCGTGGCCAACGGCTGCGACGCCTTGGCCGCCTTCTACCACGTCCGCGCCCAGGACGTGTACGAGGGCGCCTCGCTGAGCTACCCCTACGCCGACGCCACCCGCAACGAGATCGTGCCGATCACCGTGCTGGGCCGGGAGACGATCACCGTCCCCGCCGGGACCTTCGACTGCTACAAGCTGCGCCCCGAGCTCAACGAGGAGACCGGCATCTTCAAGGAGAACGGCACCCTCTACATCTGGGTCAGCGCCGATGAGCACCAGCTACCCATCCAGATCGTCGGCAACACCTGGTTCGGCAAGATCCACGCCACCCTGGAACGCTACGTCCTGGCCGATTAACGCGGCTTGCCAAGCCAGCGCCGGACCGGCATAATCGAAACCGTTCACCCGCCGGACGGCCCCAGCGAAGGGATACCCATGCAAAGACTCGTCCCGCTGATGCTACTGTTGACCCTCGTCGGCTCGTTCGCCCCGGCCGCCGCCGACGAGCTGCCTTTCAACGTCGGCGAGAAGCTGATCTTCTCCGCCTCCTACGGCGACACCATGGCCGGCATCGCCGTGCTCCACGTCGAGAAATGGGTTCGCTACCAGGGGCGCGACGCCCTCAAGCTGACCATGAAGCTCGACTCCTCGGCGGCCTTCAGCGACTTCTTCTACGTCCAGGACCGCATCGAGACCATCTTCGATCCCGAGGCCCGCTCTTCCCTGCGCTACGAGAAGCGCCTGCTCGAGGGCGATTATGTCGAGCAGGAGGTCCTCTATTACGACCAGGAGGCCCACACCATCACCTCGGCCGCCGATGTCCGCACCGGAATCGTTCCCGGCGGTTGCGACACCCTGGCCGTGGCCTACAACGTCCGCTTCGCCGAGATGACCGTCGGCGGCAGCTTCACCTTCCCCTACGCCGACGCCACCCGCAACGAGACCGTCACCGTCCGGGTCCTCGACAAGGAAACCGTCAGCGTCCCCGCAGGGACCTTCGAGTGTTACAAGCTGTTGCCCGAGCTGCGCCCCGAGTCCGAGCTCCTCGACGGCGAGGGCGAGGAGTACAAGCTCAGCCGCGTGCACGGCGAGGTCTACATCTGGGTCACCGCCGATGAGCGCAAGCTGCCGGTGAAAATCGTCGGCAAGACCTGGTTCGGCGAAGTCGTCGCCCAGCTCGAGGCCTACCACCCGGGGGGCTAGGCGGGCATCGACGGGGGAACGGGATACAATGACAGGGGACGGGCGCGCGCCCGTCCCCTGGTGTTGTGCTCCACTTGGATGCTTTGTTGTCGCTCGATTGTTTGCCGGCGGAATAAACCATTGAAAATGCGGGACTTGGATGTGGGGCCGGCTCCTTAGTCCCCGACGTTTTACATTAACGCGGTCGGGTCTAAAGCTCCGACCCTACAGCGCGGGATGGACTTTAACCTTCAATCCGCGTCGGTCCAAGCGGTGTACCAAGAAAAAGGCCGACCAAGCGGTCGGCCTGTGTATTCCCTAGTTGCTTCCGGAGCCGTCCTTGGAGCCGCCGCCCTGGCTGGAGCGACCGCTCGAGCCGCCCTGGGAGCGACCTCCGGAACGTCCACCTGAGCCGCCTCCGGATCGACCGCCCGAGGGTCGACGACGCCGTCCGCCGCTGCGGCGACGACGGCTGCCGTCGCTTTTGCTGCGACGGGAGATCTTGACCGTTGGCCGGTCGACGTCCTCTTCGACGGCCAACTGGAAGAAGGAGAGATAGAGCTCGTGGAACCAGGCGGCCTGCACCCGGATCAGACTGTAGGCCAGACCCAGGGTGAGCAGGAACCCGGCGGCGAGCTCGAGGATGACCGGCAGGGTGAAAGCGAGAGCCGGATGGACCAGAACGAGGACCAGGCGCCCCAGGGTGTAGAGCAGGAGCAGCAGCACCAGGTTGGCGCGGACCTCGACGGCCAGGGCCAGGCGGCGCAGGCGGTCGTAGAGGGGGGAATCGCTGCCGGCCAGTGCCGTCAGGCAGAGCTGGTCCTGGAACTCCCAGACGTTGGTCTCGTAGCGGAAGTAGTTTTTGAAGGCGATGCCGAAAATGTTGGGGAAGTTGCGGTCGAAACGGTAACCGGCGGCGTGGGCCAGGTGGCTGCGCAGCTTCTTGTCGGCGCGGCTTTCCCGTTCGAGGAAGTACTTGCCCGGCTCCTTGCCGAAGACCAGCCGCAGGAGGCCCCGGGAGATCATCCCGGCCAGACCGCCCAGGATGAGCCCGGCGGTCAGCGCGGCGACGAGGACGAACAGGGCGGGGATCAACCAGCCGCCGGGGCGCTGGAGGACGCTGAAGGCGTCGGAGTGGGCGGGGTTGATGAAGCCGTGATAGAGCAGGGCCAGCCCGAGGGCGCCGGTGACGAAGATCACCAGCAGCCGGGACGGCGTTAGGCGGTTGTTAAGCATCGATCGGTGACTCCTTGACGGTGTTTCCGGCTCCGGGGCCGTTCGTGGGGCTCCCGGTTCCGGTTCGGCGCGGACGGCCGCCCAGCGCGTGGGACCTGAGCATCGACGGGGCGCGCCCGGGGACTTAGAGGATGTAGCGGGAGAGGTCCTCGTCGTCGACCAGGGCGGACAGCTTGTCGTCGATATAGTTCGGGGTGATGGTCAGGTTCTGCTCGCGGTCCAGGTTGGCGGCCTCGAAGGAGACCTCCTCGAGCAGGGCTTCCATCACGGTGTGCAGGCGGCGGGCGCCGATATTCTGGGTGTGCCGGTTGAGCCGTTCGGCCAGGGCGGCCAGCCGGGTGACGGCGGCGGGCTCGAAGTCCAGCTTGAGCCCCTCGGTGGCCAACAGCTCTCGGTACTGTTTAATCAGAGCGTTGCGGGGCTCGGTGAGGATCAGAACGAAGTCTTCCTTGGTTAGGTTGTCGAGCTTGACGCGGATGGGGAAGCGGCCCTGTAGCTCGGGCATCAGCTCGGAGGGCTTCTTGTGGTGGAAAGCCCCGGCGGCGATGAACAGGACGTGGTCGGTCTTGACCATGCCGTACTTGGTCTTGACCGTCGCCCCCTCGACCAGGGGCAGCAGGTCGCGCTGGACGCCCTCGCGGGAGACGTCGGGTCCGTGGGCGCTTCCCCCGGCGACGACCTTGTCGATCTCGTCGAGGAAGACGATCCCCGAGGTCTCGACGCGCTGCAGGGCCTCGGTCTTGACCTTCTCCTGGTCCATCAGCTTCTCGGCCTCTTCGGCCTGGAGGATCTCCCGGGCCTGGGCGACCTTCATCCGGACGCGTTTGCGTTTCTTGGGCATCAACCCCTCGAGCATCTCCGAGAGGTCCATACCCATCCCCTCCAGGCCCGCGCCGGAGAAGACGTTGACCATCGGGTTGTCGCTGCGGGTGACCTGGACCTCGACCTCCCGCTCCTCCATGCGACCGGTCTTGAGCATGGCGCGGATCTTCTCGCGACTGCGCTCGTGGTCAGCCCGGGCGCGTTCGTACTGCTCGCGCTCCTCGGGCGGGGCCGCCGGCGAGGGCTTGCCCGGCGGGCTGGGCAGCAGCAGGTCCACCAGGCGGTCTTCGGCGCGTTGGGCCGCCTCGACGGCCACCCGTTTGCGCTCCTCCTCGCGGACCATGTTCATCGATATCTCGGTCAGGTCGCGAATGATGCTTTCAACGTCGCGGCCGACGTAGCCGACCTCGGTGAATTTGCTGGCCTCGACCTTGACGAAGGGGGCCTTGACCAGCTTGGCCAGGCGCCGGGCGATTTCCGTCTTGCCGACACCGGTGGGGCCGATGAGCACGATGTTCTTGGGGTTGATCTCCTCGGCCAGCTCCTCGGGAAGCTGGAGGCGACGCCAGCGGTTGCGCAGCGCCACGGCCACGGCGCGCTTGGCGTCGCCCTGCCCGATGATGTAGCGGTCCAGCTCGATGACGATGCGCCGCGGGGTCAGCTCTTCGATCTCCAACGGCTTGTCCGGTGCCTGTTCGATCACGTTATCTCCTCGGTCGCCTCGACTCAGCCGGCGTCGAGCTCGCTTCCCAGCTCTTCGTCGGCGGCGAGGACCTTGTCGACCTGGGCGCGGCGGTGGCCTTTCAGGCGCTCGGCCAAGCCTTCATCGGACAGGGCCAGGATCTGCACCGCGGCCAGGGCGGCGTTCTTGGCGCCGGCCTTTCCCACGGCGTAGACGCCCACGGGAATGCCGCCGGGCATCTGAACACTGGCCAGCAAGGCGTCCAGACCACCCAGATTACCGGCGGACAGGGGCACGGCCAGCACGGGACGGGTGGTGTGGGCGGCGACGACGCCGGCCAGATGCGCCGCCATCCCGGCGCCGCAGATGAAGACGGCCACGCCGTCGGCGGTGGAGCTCTCGATGAAATCGCGCACCTGGTCCGGGGTGCGGTGGGCGGATAGGATACGGCCGGTGAAGGGAACGCCGAATTCGCGCAGAACGTCGAAGGCGGCGCCCATCACCGGCTTGTCCGAGGCCGAGCCCATCAGCACGGCCACCCGGGGGCTGGCTTGGTCGGTCACGAGACTGGTCCTCCCTGGTCGGTCGCGGGGTGTTTGATTGGCGGCGGTTGTTCGGGCTAATGATTCGTTTGCTTCCGGGATGGTCTGTCGCAACGGTTGCTGATGTGAGATCATGATTCAAGGGGTCATCACGAGAAACGGGACCGCCATCTGCTTCGCTAAACGCTGCTTGGGAGCGGTATGTTAACGACTGCTTGCTGACGAGCTGGTACCTACGGCAGACTGCCGACTGTGTGGAATGTTTATTCTGTAGGCGGTCTTGCCGTCAGCGTCGGACTTCATTCACCGCTTCCAGGACGAAGGGCGGAGCCGACAGTCCAGCGCCTTCCTCGGATCAATGGGTCTCCTCGCGAGCCAAACGGCGACTCCTTGCGACCCGGCGTTACTACTCTCTAGCGGCGGCGCTTCTTCTTGCCGTTTTCGGTCTTGTCGCCGTTGAGGCGCTCCAGCTCGCGCCAGGCGATGTCGGTGCGCAGGTAGGCATCCTCGAAATGGATGCTCTCTGCGCGTCGGTAGGCGTTGAAGGTGGCGGCGCGAACGGTGGCCCCCATGCCGGTGACGCCCAGCACGCGGCCGCCGTTGGTCACCAACTGTCCCTCTTTGAGAGTTGTACCGGCGTGGAAGACCACGCTGGCGAAGTCGTCCTCGCCGATGCCGGTGATCGGCTTGCCGGTCTCGTAGTTGCCCGGATAGCCGCCGCTGGCCATGATCACGCAGACGGCATTCTTGGCGGTCAGGTTGACCCTGTCAACGGGCAGGTAGCCGGTGGCCGAGGCGTAGAGCAGCATCAGCAGGTCGTCGGCGATGCGCGGGATGATGACCTGGCTCTCGGGATCACCGAAGCGACAGTTGAACTCGACGACCTTGGGGCCGTCCTTGGTGAGCATCAGACCGACGTAGAGCATGCCGGTGTAGGGGTGTCCGGCCTCGGCGACGGCCTTGAGAACGGGGTGGACGATGGTCTCCATCACGCCGTCGACGGCTGCGGCCCCCAGACTGGAGAGGGGCGAGCAGGCCCCCATGCCGCCGGTGTTGGGTCCGGTGTCGCCCTCGCCGACGCGCTTGTAGTCCTGGGCGCTGCCGAGGATGGTTGTGCCGCCGTTGCCGTCGGCCAGCACGAACAGCGAGGCTTCCTCGCCCTCCATGAACTCCTCGATCACCACGGTGCTGCCTGCGCGGCCGAAGGTGCCCTTGTGCAGCATGGCGTTGAGGGCCTTCTCGAGCTTGGCCGGGGTTTCGCAGATCAGGGCGCCCTTGCCCCCGGCCAGACCGTCGGCCTTGACCACCAGGGGCAGGCGATGGTTGGAGGCGTAACGCCAGGCGGCGTTGAAGTCATCGAAGACGCCGTACTCGGCGGTCGGCACGCCGCTGGCGATCATCAACTCCTTGGCGAAGGCCTTGCTGGTCTCCAGGCGGGCGGCGTCCTTGGTGGGGCCGAAGATGACCAGGTCGCGACGGCGGAACTCGTCGACGATGCCGTGATCCAACGGCACCTCGGGGCCGACGATGGTCAGGTCTATCCCGGCCCCCTTGGCGAAGTCGGCTAGGGTGCCGATCTCGTCGCCGGGCAGCGGGGGTATCTCGGCGATCTGGGCGATTCCGGCGTTGCCCGGGTAGGCGTAAAGCTTGCCCAGGCGCGGTGAGCGGGACACACCCCAGGCCAGGGCGTGTTCGCGTCCACCGCTGCCGACGATTAAAACCTGCAATTTCAGCTCCGTTATCTTGGCGCTAAGATGGGGTTGAATGTCAGTGTTTAAAATGGCGTCGGCCGGTGAAGATCATGGCCAGGCCGGCCTCATCGGCGGCTTCGATCACGACGGGATCGCCCTTGGAGCCGCCGGGCTGGATCACCGCGGTCACCCCGGCCCGGGCCAGGGTCTCCAGGCCGTCGGGCATGGGGAAAAAGGCGTCGGAGGCGGCCACGGCGCCCTCGGCGCGCTCGGCGGCCTTGCGCACGGCGATCAGCGAGGAGTCGACGCGGCTCATCTGCCCGGCGCCCACGCCGACCAGCCGGCGGGCGCCGTCGTCCTCTACGCTGGCCAGGGCCACGGCGTTGGACTTGACGTGCTTGACGGCCCTCCAGGCGAAGTGTAGGGCCGCGAGCTCGGCCTCGCTCGGTTGGCGTCGCGTGACGGTTTTCTCCTCAGCGGAGAAGGCGGCGTCGGCTTCCTGCAGCAGCAGGCCGCCGGGGATGAGGCGTCCCTGAAGGCCGCCCTCGGGCCGCGGCTCACCCAGAGCCAGCAGGCGGCGATTCTTCTTCTTACGCAGCCGCTCCAGCACGCCTTCGGCGTAACTCGGCGCGGCCAGGCACTCGACGAAGCGGGTCTTGTGGATCAGCTCGGCGGTCTCCGGATCGAGCTCGCGGTTGACGGCGATGATCGAGCCGAAGGCCGACTGCGGATCCCCGGCCAGGGCCAGTTCGTAGGCCCGGGCCAGATTGTCGGCGATGGCCAGGCCGCAGGGGTTGGTGTGCTTGACGACGACGGCGGCGGGCTCGTCGAAATCGCAGACGGCGGCCCAGGCGGCGGCTAGGTCCCAGTAGTTGTTGAAGCTGAGCTCCTTGCCGGCCAGGGGCTCGGCGGCGGCCAGTCCGTCGGGGTCTTCGAGGTCGAGGTAGAGCGCCGCGGCCTGATGCGGGTTCTCGCCGTAGCGCAGCTCGCGCAGCTTGCGGAAGGCCGGGATGCAGATCTGCGGCAGCTTCGCCGAGTCGGGGGCACCGTGGGTGGCGTCGCTTGGCGTATCCGCCAGGAAGGAGGCGATGGCGGCGTCGTAGCCCGCGGTGTGGGCGAAGGCCTTGGCGGCCAGCTCGCGACGCAGCTCGAGGCCGATGCCTCCGCAGGAGAGCTCCTCGGCCACCCGGTCGTAATCGTCCGGATCGCAGACGGTGACCACGTGCCGGTAGTTCTTGGCGGCGGCGCGCAGCAGGGCCACCCCGCCGATATCGATCTGCTCGATGACCTCGGCGTGCGCGGCCCCGGAGTCCCGGGTGCGACGGAAGGGGTAAAGATTGACGACCAGGAGATCGATCCCGGCGGCGCCCAGGCGCTCCAGATCGGCGTCGTCCTCCGGGGTGCGGCGCGAGAGCAGCCCGCCGTGGACCCGGGGATGCAGGGTCTTGACCCGGCCGCCGAGGACTTCGGGAGATCCGGTGTAGTCGTCCACGCGACGCAGCGGCAGGCCTGCCTCTTCGAGGACCCGCGCCGTTCCGCCGGTGGAGAGGAACTCGCCGACTCCGGCGTCGGTCAGTCGGCGGGCGAAGACGGCCAGGCCGGTCTTGTCGGCGCAGGAGGCCAGGACTCTGCGGGGCTGCAGTGGATCGGTCATCGTTTAGTCAACTCTCAATCACGACGGAATCGCGCGCTGGAATCGTGGGCGGCGTTCAAGCCCTGGACTCCACAGCATTCTGGAGTGTCTCTTCGGAGCGTTTGAAGGGGTTCGCTGCTGGTAATCGACGATTGCGGCGGCCACGGGCGAACCTGATGCAATAGCGCCGGGCCGGTATTCTACCATAAAGGAGTGGCTTTTTGGCTTCCGCTGCTCAGTCCCCGCCCTCGGGTTTGGAGCGCTCGTCGACCTCGGGTTGCAGCACGTCGTCGATTCGCTCGTCGCCTCCGTAGCGCAGCTCGCCGGCGTCGTCGGGATCGACGGGGTCGTCGCGCAGACGCTGGCGCCGCCGGACCATGGCGTCGGCCAGCAGGTTGTAGATCGGCGAGAGCAGGATGGCGTTGGCCAGCACGTAGAGGCCGAAGATGATGATGAACCAGATCTCGCCGTCGCTGAAACCAGAGCGCACGCCGCGGTACACGGCGTAGGCCAGGCCGATCAGGCCGACGACGAGGAAGGTCCAGTAGCTGGCCCGCCCCTCCTTGCGCAGTCGCTTGCGGTAGTCCTCGTAGTTCTCTCGTCCTCTCATGGTGAGCTCCTTTGGCTCTGTAACAGAGGCTGCTTGCGACGGCGGAGGGCTTGCGACCCCGAACTACTTGCATCCATCAACCATGATAGGCGGCGCGTGGCGGGGTGTCAAGGCGGCCTTGTCTACCCGGCCGCGCTGTTATACCATAGCCGGGTGTAAGCCTCTACTCGCCCTTTCGTGAAAAAGGGGTGCCGGGGACCCCTCGGCGGTCCGTTTGCGATGGATTCCGTTCGACCGGCATTCACCGGTTCCCCTGGCAGACCAAAGCCTCCCTTTGCTCAAAGGAGTCAACGATGCGCAAGCCCCTGATCTTTGTCCTGCTTTTGATCGTCGCCGTCGGCGCCATGGAGATGATACCCTGGGCCGCCGGCCAGTGGGCCGCCTACGAGAGCAACGAAGGCCCGATGACGATGTCGGTGGTCGAGCTGCCCGGTTCCTCCCGCCTCTGGCTCCAGGTCGAGATGACCAGCCCCGAGGGCGAGATGGTGGTCCAGATGGCCTTCACCGACGAGGGGCTCTCCGAGTACCAGCGCCAGGTCAACCAGATGCTGGCCGATCCCGACGTGACCGCCGAGGAGTACGGCGGCTTCCAGCAGAACATGGAGGACTACACCGACTTCACCGACGAGATCCGGGTGGCCATGATTGATCCGGCCTCGGGCGAGCCGATGTACCTTTCGATGGGCCGCGAGACCTTCGAGATGTTCAACCAGATGGGCGCAGCCGCCGTGGATGAGGAGACCCAGGCCCGCCTCGACGCCGCCTACGAGAACCTGGAGTGGGAGAAGGGCGTTCCCTACTCCGCCGCCGGCCGGACCTTCGACTGCCTCAAGGTGGTCACCGATCTCTCCGAGGGCTACTACTCAGACGAGGTCCCGGTCTCCGGGATGGTCTTCATGCACACCGCCGCAGTGGCCGGAGCGCCGGAGAGCGACATGGTGCTGACCGGCTACGGCCTCAACGGCGCCGAAAAC
Organism: Candidatus Coatesiibacteriota bacterium; assembly: GCA_014728185.1. Classification (GTDB taxonomy): domain Bacteria; phylum RBG-13-66-14; class RBG-13-66-14; order RBG-13-66-14; family RBG-13-66-14; genus WJMB01. The sequence continues at coordinate 11,651 of WJMB01000160.1, read as the reverse complement.
GCCGCCGCCGCCTATGGCGAACCGATGAGCTTCGAGGAACTGATGACCGGCTCCGGCGGATATTAGGCAAACTCAAAGGCGTCTGAAGGGGGGCGGGGTGTCGCCCCCCGTCGCCCCATCATCCTCAACGTGTTCAACGAGAGAGCAGCGATGAGCGACAATCCGAGAGAGCTTCGCCAAGGGATCGAACGCCTGCGCGCCGAGCGCGGCGCCGTCATCCTGGCCCATAACTACCAGTTGCCCGAGGTCCAGGAGCTGGCCGATCATACCGGCGACTCCCTGGGACTGGCCCGGCTGGCCGCCGAGACCGACGCTCGGGTCATCGTGCTCTGCGGGGTGCGTTTCATGGCCGAGACCGCGGCGTTGATCTGCCCCGACCGCCGGGTGCTACTCCCCGCCGCCGGGGCCGGCTGCCCCCTGGCCGAGATGCTCAGCGCCGAGCAGGTCCGCGAGGTCCGGCGGCGCTTCCCCGACGTTTACGTCATCACCTATGTCAACTCCACCGCCGAGGTCAAGGCCGAGGCCGACATCTGCTGCACCAGCTCCAACGCCGTGGCCGTCCTCGAGCAGGCCCCCGCCGACCGTCCCATCTTCTTCGGTCCCGACCGCCACCTGGGCGAGTACGCCGCCAGGGAGCTGGGCCGCCCCGCGGCGATCTATCCCGAAGAGGCCCCGGTGATGCTCTGGCCCGGCTTCTGCCCGACGCATCACCGCCTGACCCCGGCCGATGTCGAGGAGGCCCGCCGCCTGCACCCCGGCGCCCCGGTGATGGTCCACCCCGAGTGCGACATAAGCGTCATCGACACCGCCGATGTCGCCGCCTCCACCGGCGGGATGCTCGATTACCCGGGGAGCGTCGAAGCCGAGGAGTTCATCGTCGGCACCGAAGTCGGCATGCTCACCCCGCTGCGCAAGCGTTACCCGAAACGCCGCTTCCACGCCCTGGCTCCGGAGAAGACCGTCTGCTACAACATGAAGATGGTCACCGCCGACGGAGTCCGCGAGGCCCTGGACAAGCTGGGCCCCATGATCGAGGTCGAGGAGGCGATCGCCGAGCGGGCCAGAAAGGCCATCGAGGGCATGCTGGCCGTGGGCTGAGGGCGTTCGAGAAGGGTTTCAAGTGTCATAGATGAAGCGGAGGCGGCTTGATAAGCCGCCTCCGCAAGTTGGGGAGTTCAGTCTGCACACTGTGCTTCCGGCCCCGCTACGGCGGGTGTTGGGGGCACTCCTCCCTGAGCGGCTGCAAAACCGTTAACGGGCGTCATTTATTGCCGGATAGCCCGGTATGCTTGCGTATTTCTTGTGTGGATTTGGGGCGGCAAACCTCGATCTGTTCTTTCGAGTGCGGGAAGCCGGAAAGCTGTAGGTTTAGTCTAGTATCCCGCAAGTAAACAGCATGGGTTTTGTGTCAATAAGCTGTTGCCGGATTAGCTGCCTTTCCCATCTTGCCGCGCCTCGAGTTGGGACCCTTTTCGAAGCGAGTCTGCACTGCAACCAGCTCTCAAGCAGCTCTTTTCATGGCGTGGAGCAGGTGTGTTTGCTGTGAGAATCCCTGCCGTTGAAACAAGAAGCGTGGAGCAATCCCCACGCCGGATGCATATCAACAGGACTGACAGTTGGTCTCAGCGCTCGGCCAGGTCCTCGTAGGGCTGCTGGAAGTAACGGGCGTAGTAATCGACGACCTCGGCCGGGGTGAAGATGTTGATCAGCTCGCCGTCCTTGAGGGTCTCGTAGTCCTCGAAGAAGACCAGGTCGGTTCGGGCGGTGGTTTCGATGATGTCGGCGCAAGCGGTGTAGTCCTCGGCCTCGAAAGCCGCGGAGGCCTCGGGGGGGATGGTCTCGAGGAACACGGCCAGTCGCTCCCGGCGCCCCTGCTCCACCGACGGCGTCAGGGCGAAGACGGCGATGATAACCCCGGCGCCCAGAACGAAGGCGATCAGGGCGATCCGCTCGGGCTTCCACTCAGCGCCGCGCAGGAAGCTCATTGAGCCTCCCCGCCGGGATCGTCCTCGTCCGGATCGCCATATAGGGCGCGGCGCATTCCCTTGATCGCGCACAGTTCGGAGCACATGGTGCAGACCCGGTCGTCGGTTGGCCGGCGGCGTTCGCGCCAGTCGGCCAGGGTTTCGGGGTCCAGAGCCAGCTCGTGCTGCTTTTCCCAGTCGAGCTCGCAGCGGGCGCGGCCCATGGCGTCGTCGCGCTCCCGGGCGCCGGGTAGCCCCCGGGCCACGTCGGCGGCGTGGGCGGCGATACGGCTGGCGATCACCCCATGCTTGACGTGTTCGGTGTCGGGCAGGCAGATGTGTTCGGCCGGGGTGACGTAGCAGAGGAAGTCGGCCCCGGCCAGGGCCGCCACGGCGCCGCCGATGGCGCCGACGATGTGATCGTAACCCGGGGCGATGTCGGTTACCAGGGGACCCAGGACGTAGAAGGGGGCGCCGTCGCAGAGGGCTTTCTGTACCTTGACGTTGGTAGCGACCTGGTCCAGGGGCACGTGGCCCGGTCCCTCGATCATCACCTGGACCCCGGCCTCGCGGGCGCGGCGGGCCAACTCGCCCAGGGTGACCAGCTCCTCGATTTGGGGCCGGTCGGTGGCGTCGGCCAGGCAGCCCGGGCGCAGGCCGTCGCCCAGGGAGAGGGTCATGTCGTAGCGCCGGGCGATCTCCAGCAGGCGGTCGTACTGCTCCAGCAGCGGATTCTCGGCGCCGTTGCGCACGATCCACTCGGTGAGGATCGCCCCGCCCCGGCTGACCACGCCGGCCACCCGGGGGGAGTCCTGGAGCAGTTCGACGGCGCGCCGGGAGACACCGCAGTGCACCGTGATGAAGTCCACCCCGTCCTCGCCGTGTTCCTCGATGACCTCGAAGAGCTCGTCCGGGGTGAGGTGGATCAGCTTGCGCTTCTCGCCGGCGGCCCGGACCGCAGCGTCGTAGATCGGCACCGTGCCGACGGGGACCGTGGAGCGCTCGATAATCAAGCGCCGGGTCCGGCGCAGGTCGCCGCCGGTGGAGAGGTCCATCACCGCGTCGGCGCCGTACTCGAGGGCCGTGGCGAGCTTTTCCAGCTCGGGTTCGGGCTCGGGCAGGTCCTTGCTGGTGCCCAGGTTGGCGTTTATCTTGACCCGCAGACCCTCGCCGATGCCGCGGACGATTTCTGTGGGCCGGGCGTGGTTCTTGGGGATCACCACCCGGCCGGCGGCCACCCGACGGCGCAGGAGCTCGGCGTCGAGCCCCTCGTCGGCGGCCACCCGGCGCATCTCCGGGGTGACGGTTCCGTTCAGTGCGGCTTCGAGCTGGGTCTGCGGTGTCATCGCTCACTCGTCGCGGTTGGCCGGGTTCTCCGGCGCGGCGCTGGATAATATAGCACAGAACGGGTCGAGAATAAAGTCGGGCGAAAGGGAGTCGGGCGGTCTCGGCTCGCCGGGTTTTCTCGCACTCCGACGGCCCAGGGGTTGTCATAGAGGCCGAGCGATATCCGGTACGAGGCCGCTTGCGCTGCGTGTGATGTGCCTTTGCGGATTCCGCGGTTGTTGCCTCGATAAACCAACGGCAACGGATCCGACCCGGAACCGTTGCCGTTGTGCGTAATCGGCGGCCGAGCGGCCTAGTCCGTCTTTTCGGCAGAATCCCCGGTATCGTCCTCGGCGACGTCCTCGGCGACGGGCTCGGCGACTTCTGGCTCCGCAGCGGTTTCGTCGTCGCCAGATTTGTCAGCATCGGCAGTCTCGGCGTCGTCGGCTTCGTCATCGGCCATCTCTTCGGCCTCGCCCTCGACGGGCTCCCCGGCGGCGCGAACGGCCTCGGTGAAGGCCTCGGCGGCGCCCTCCTCGCTGAGCAGCTCCTCGGCGTGGGCCTTGGCCACGTCCAGGCTCTGGTGGCCGCCGACAAAGAGCTGGGGTCGTGGAGCGTCCTCGGGCAGGCCGACGGCCTCTTCACCCTCGGGAACGACCCAGAGCTTGATCTGGGGTTCGATGCCCTCCTGGAAGCGGATGGGCACGTGGTAGACGCCGACCTGCTTGATGTTGTCGTCCAGGCGCACCTGGTTCCGCTCGATCTGGATATCGCAGACCTCGTCGAGCAGGGTGACGATCTCGTTCTCGCTGACCGAGCCGTAGAGGCGGCCGGTGTCACCGGCCTTGGCAGCCACGGTGAAGCTCTTCTCGTCGATCTTGTCGGCCAGGGCCTGGTGCAGATCGCGCTGGGTGGCCAGCTTGCGGTCCAGGGCGGCGCGCTCGAACTCGATCTGTCGCCGGGCGCCCTTCGTGACGGGCATCGCCAGGGACTTGGGAATCAGATAGTTCCGGGCGTAGCCCGGCTTGACAGTGACGATATCCCCCTGGCGACCCAGGTTGGGGACGTCTGTACGCAGGATGATCTCCATGCCGTGAATCCTTGAGGGAACCGGCAAGCGCTCCGCTGGTCTTCGCGCGGGGCTACTTGCGGTGGTATTCGAGTTTGAAGGGGGCTTGACCGATGACGCGGGCGCGCTTGACTGCCCGGGCTATCTGCCGCTGGTGCTTGGCGCAGGTGCCGGTGGTGCGGCGGGCGCGGATCTTGCCGCGCTCGGTGATGTAGCGCTTGACCAGGGCCAGGTCCTTGTAATCGATCGACTCGATGTTGTCCTGGCAGAAGCGGCAGCGCCGGTTGCGCTGCGGTCGGCGATCTTTTTTCTTCTTCTTGGGGCTTCTCTTCTTCATGGCTCTCTTTTTCGGTAACCCGATACTCGGGGCTTGGTCGCTTAGAAGGGGATGTCGTCGTCGGCCAAAGGCTCCATGTCGTCGGAGCGTCCGCCGGAGGCGGGCCGGGAGCCGCCGCCGTATCCACCGGAATCGGCGGAACCAGCGCGGCTGAGAAACTGGAAGTTCTCGATGACGACCTCGAGCTTGGAGCGCTTCTGACCGGTCTCCCGGTCCTCCCAGGTGGAGTACTGCAGGCGCCCGTCTATCAAGAGCGGATCACCCTTGCGCTTGTACTCGCAGAGCACCTCGGCGGCGCGGGCCCAGGCTGTGCAATCCACAAAGGTCGTCTCCTCGCGCTGCTCACCCGCGGCTGTCTTGTAGCGGCGGTTGACCGCCAGGCCGAGTTTGGCCACGGCGGTGCCCGTGGCCGTGTAGCGCAGCTCGGGGTCCCGGGTGAGGTTGCCCATCAGGATGACTTTATTATAGCTGGCCATTTCGCATCCCCCGCGGTTGGTCAGTCTTCCCGGCGGATCACCAGGTGGCGCAGGACCTCTTCGTCGAGGCGCAGCTTGCTCTCCAGCTCGGCGATCCGGGCGGGTTCTGTTTTGAAGCTCAGCAGCAGGTAATGGGCCCGGTTGTAGTGGTTGATCTCATAGGAGAGGGACTGGGCGCCCTGGTCGTCGATCTCGACGCTCTCGGCACCCGCGGCATCGCCGGCGCAGAGCTCGGCGAGTCGAGCCTTCTTCTGCTCCAGAGCCTCGTCGGAGATATCGTCCTGCAGCAGGACGGTCAGTTCGTAGTCACGCATATGTTCCTCTGGCTGGGCTGTTTTAACCGCTCTCGCGCGAACGGGTGCGGCTGTTTTGTAGCGACGGTGCTTATCGACGGTGGGAGGGAAGGTTACAATACGTTCCACCGCCCTGTAAAGGTTTTTGCATGGCAAAGGTACACGGATCGGCATTGCGGCCCCAAAGACCCCGAAGATGCCTCCCCACTCCTTAACGGTTTTGTATTGCAAAGGCGCCGGAGCATCACCACGCAAGCCGTCGCAGCTCAACTAGCGGTGAAATCAATGCGCGGGTACAGAGGCGCAGAACCAAGTTATCGACGGACGGGGCTTTGTTTAGTCGAAACTGTTACTCGGAACTCGTTGATGCCGCCGGGTCGGAATAGCCCCTCACACTGCGACCGGCATCGCATTGGTAGCGCCATCGCACTGGGAGATGAGCGGGCGCCGATTGAGCGGCGTCTAGTCCGGGAGCCGCTTGCAAAACCGACAATCCCGGACCGGGCGGGCAACCGGTTTCAAGGGCGCGTCGCCGTCCTAGCTCGTCAGCAGCGGGGCGATCACCAGGCTGATCACGGCCATCAGCTTGATCAGGATGTTGATCGAGGGGCCCACGGTATCCTTGAGCGGGTCGCCCACGGTGTCGCCGACGATGGAGGCCTTGTGGGCGATGGAGCCCTTGCCGCCGAAGTGGCCCTCCTCGATGTACTTCTTGGCGTTGTCCATCGCGCCGCCGGAGTTGGCGGTGAAGACGCCCAGCATCAGCCCGGTGACGATGGAGCCGATCAACAGGCCCGCCAGGGCCAGGGGGCCGACGAGGAAGCCGATGAGCACCGGGGCGATCAGGGCCATCAGCCCCGGGACCAGCATGCCCCACAGGGCCGCCCGGGTGGAGATGTCCACGCAGCTTTCCGAATCGGGCACGACGCCCTCGAGGCCCTCGCGCAGGCCGGGCAGCTCGCGGAACTGACGCCGGACCTCGAAGATGATCCGATTGGCCGAGTAGACCACGGCGCGGAAGAGGGTGCTGGAGAAGAAGAAGGGCAGCATCCCGCCGACGAGGAAGCCGGCCAGCAGCTTGGGATCGGAGAGCGAGATGTCGTCGATGCCGCCCACGGCGGCGATGTAGGCCGTCAGCAGGCCCAGGGCGGCCAGGGCCGCGCTGCCGATGGCGAAGCCCTTGCCGATGGCCGCGGTGGTGTTGCCCACGGCGTCCAGATGGTCGGTGATCCGTCGGACCTTGGGGTCCTGATTGCTCATCTGGGCGATGCCGCCGGCGTTGTCGGCGATGGGTCCGTAGGAGTCCACCGTGATCACCATGCCGCTGGTGGAGAGCATTCCCACGGCGGCCAGCGCCACACCGAACATCCCGCAGATATGGTTCGAGAAGATCACCGTGGAGGCCAGGATCATGATGGGCAGCACGATGGAGACCATGCCCACCGCCAGGCCCTCGGTGACAGTGACCGCCGCGTTGGTCTGGCTGGCCTCGGCCAGTTTCTTGACCGGCCGGAAGTCGCTGGAGGTGTAGTACTCGCTGGTCAGGGCGATGAGCACCCCGGAGAGGATGCCGGCCAGGCTGGCCCAGAAGGGACCCAGTTGGGTGAAGCTGCGGCCGCCCTCGCCGACGAAGCCCTCGGCGGGGATGACGGAACGCACGATGAAGAAGGTGGCCGCGATCACCAGCACCGCCGAGACGTAGGTGCCGCCGGAAAGCGCCAGGCGTGGGTTCTTGCGACCGAAGAACTTGGTGAAACCGATGCCCAGGATGCTGGCGATCACTCCGGCCGAGGCGATCAGCAGGGGCAGCAGCATCAGTGAGCGGTCCGTGGCCGAGAGGGCCAGACCGGCGGCCAGGGCCATGCTGGCGATGATGCTCTCGACGTAGCTCTCCAGCAGGTCCGCGCCCAGGCCGGCCACGTCGCCGACGTTGTCGCCGACGTTGTCGGCGATGACCGCCGGATTGCGCGGGTCGTCCTCGGGGATGTTGGCCTCGACCTTGCCCACCAGATCGGCGGCCATGTCGGCGCCCTTGGTGAAGATGCCGCCGCCGGCCCGGGCGAAGAGCGCCATCAGCGAGGCGCCCATCGCGAAGCCGTTGATAATCCCGGCCTCGCGGACCAGCAAGTCGTTGGAGACCTCGCCGGGAACGAAGAGCTCCGGGGCGAAGAGCAGCAAGACACCGGTGAGTCCCAGAAGCGACAGGCCGACCACGGAGAGGCCCATCACCGCGCCGCCGGATACCGCCACGCTCAGGGCGGGCTTGGTGCCGCTCTTGGCGGCCTCGGTGGTGCGGGCGTTGGCCCGGGTGGCGATCATCATCCCCACCAGGCCCGCCGCACCGCTGACCACGGCGCCGAGGACGAAGCTTACCGCCGTGCGCCAGCCCAGGGAGGTGAAGCTCATCCCCAGGGCCAGGAAGACCAGGATGATGCCCACGGTGATGTACTCGCGACGCAGGAAGGCGCCAGCTCCGGCGCGGATCGAGCGCGAGATGCGAACCATCTCTTCATCGCCCTCGGGTTTGCGCAACACCCGGAAAACCAGCACCACCACGGCGGCCAGGGCCACGCCGCCGGCAATCAACGGCCAGCTCAGAAACATGACGTTACCTCATCGGGGCCGGGAGCGGCGCCCTTTGAAGAACCTTTGTTCTTGTGATTGTATCTCGCGGACAGTCCTCAAGCGCTCATCGGCCGCCCCCCCCCGGGGGCTGTTCGTGCCGTGTGCGAACGAGAAGATAGGGTGTCATGTGCGCGCGTTCGGTCCAAATCGGGCTGCTGTTGGGAGCGGCTTGCTGGGCCTTCAACGCCCATTCGATAATACACCGTTTTGATCATACATTCATACAGCAGACTCTTACCGCCTGTTATTACCGAGCTTAGAATGGAAGGTAAGCCGACATCCTGATGATAACAGGTTAAACCTGCGTGCCGAAACATTGACTTGCTGCGGTGCGTGCCTTTGCCGGCTGTCACTTCTTGACGGCTGCCTTGTGACCTGCGGATCCTGATCATAACAGCCGTCACCCGCCTGTCGTAGGCTGGCTGTTGAATGACAAACGATGGGGGCGCATCGCCCATGCTATCAGCAAGGTACAATCACTATCCGGTTCGAGGGCGGAATATGATCGGCATCGGCGGGCTGCGTCCGGTACGAGCGTCGAGTATCGGCGTTATCCCTCGGGCTCTCCGTCGCCTTCGCCATCCCCGTCGGCTTCAGTGTCGAGAAGGGGACGACGGTTGAGCTCGGCCATCGCCTTCTGGTATCCCATCCGATCGAGCAGGGCCGCGCCCTTGACCGCCCGCTCGATGATCTCGGGCAGCTGGACGGCCTCCTCGGTACTGAAAGGGGCCAGGACGAACTCGGCCAGGTCGGCGTAGCGGGGTGCCGGACCGCAGCCGATCCGCAGCCGGCCGAAGTCCGGCCCGATGCGCTCGATGATGTCGGCCAGGCCGTTGTGGCCGCCGTCGCCGCCCCGGGGCTTCAGGCGCAGCGAGCCCAGGGACAGGTTGACATCGTCGCAGACCACCAGCAGCTCGCGCCGCGTCAAGCCGCACTCGCGTAACAGGCATTCGACGGCGCCGCCGGAGCGGTTCATGTAGGTCTGCGGCATCGCCGGGACCAGATCGCGCCCGGCGTAGCGGACGCGGGCCGTCAGGCTTTGACAGGTCCGCTTCCACTCGTTTCCGCGGCCCAGCTCCGCCAGGCGTTCCACGACCCTGAAGCCCAGGTTGTGGCGGGTTCCCCGGTACTCCTCGCCCGGGTTGCCCAATCCCACCACCAGCAGCACGCTCTACTCCTCGGCGTCGGCGGTCTCTTCGCCCTCGGCGCCTTCTTCGCCCTCGGCGCCCTCTTCGCCTTCCTCGAGACCCTCTTCGTCCTCGGCCGCTTCTTCTTCCAGCAAGGCCGCCAGTACGCGCGGCTTGCGGACGTTGACAACCGTTTCGCTCTCGTCGGTCAGCAGCGTCACGCTATCCGGGTACTCCAGATCGGAGACGTGAATGGCGTCGCCGATCTCCAGGTGCTCGATGGAGATAGAAATTGCGTCAGGCATCTCCAGGGGCAGACAACTGATCTCGACCTCGCGCAACGTCTGTTCGACGACGCCGCCCTCCTTGACACCCTGAGCCGTGCCCTCGAGCAGGATCGGTATCTTGGTGTGGATCGGCTTGTCCATCGAGATGCGGTAGAAATCGATGTGGTAGTATTCCTCGGTGATCGGGTCCTGCTGCAGATCGACGATGATCGTCGGATGCGACTTCTCGTTGACCTCGAGGTCGATGATGAAGTTGTGGGCCTCGTGGGGCCGGATGTTGTGGGTGATGTCGAAGTGGCTCAGCGAGATGTGCAGACTCTCGTCGAGTCCCTGGCCGTAAAGCACGGCGGGGACGCGTTCCTCGCTGCGCAGGCGGCGGGCCGCACCCTTGCCCCCGGGCTCGCGGAGCCGGGCCTCCAGTTTGATCCGTTTCATTTACTTCTTCCTTCCCGAATTCGGATAAGCGCTCGATAAGCCGCCCGCGGGCGGGCTCAAGTCGCGGTTTCTTCCACCTCACCAGGGTCGCTGATGCAGGTTGCAACATGCAGGCCGGAGATTTTAGCATAGCCGGACGAGCCCCGACAACCCCAAAGCCGCATTATCGCCCCGCTGATTCCACACTCCGCCACCCCGACCGACGACCCCTCCACCCTTGACCCCGCCGCCCCGCTGGTCTATCATCTCAGTCCGCGATATCAAGCGACCCGGGCCCATAGCTCAGTTGGTTAGAGCCACCGGCTCATAACCGGTTAGTCCCAGGTTCGAGTCCTGGTGGGCCCACCATATAGACCGGCACTTTTTACCGGCTTTCGACGGCGTTCTCGGTTTCTGACTCGCCCCGCCGCCGAACTGCATAAAGACTCACGGAGTAGACGCTGGGGTGGCGCGGATTGCCGACTGCCTGTCTCACTCGACAATTAAGTCGTGCAAGCCGGATACCGGTTGCCACCAGGGCAATTCAAAGAGAGTCCGATTGGCCCCATACATGTTCTTTGATCAAATCCTGGACCAACCAACAGCAACTTTCAATGCAGCAACAGGTCTTAACCAGCGGTCGATACGTGGCATTGCTGATTATCGCTTCGGTCTGCAGCCATACCAAACCGAAGCCCACTCATTATAAAAAGTTGTTAAAAGGCGGCTTAGGGTCGTGGATGCCTCGCCTGACCAGGTAGCGCCAAGCAGTAGATCAATCATTTTCGAGCCCTACTAAGGGATCTGCTGAGTATGCGGAAACCTCACTAATCCGCCACAATCAGTTTCGTTACTCCAACAAAGATCCTATCCAGACAGATTATTCGATCCCGGAGCCAAAGCGGACTCCGCCGACCTTCCCGGCGGATGTGACGAAGCCTCGACGATCCCCGGCGCACCGAATCCACTGGCACGGACAACCCGGAGGAAGCGCCGTGAATTGGCTCTGGATCAGCCTGGCGGGATTTGTCGTTCTGCTCGTCGTCGGGTTCCTCGTCCTGCGCAACCGCCTGCGCGGTCTGGCCCGCCGGTGCCGCCGACGGGTCCTCGACCGTCTCGACGAAGAGAGCATTCTGCTCCTCGAACCCGCCGCCAACTGCCTGGGCGTTCGCTCCCGGGGGCCGGGACACCTGCGTGGCAACGGCTGCTGGGCCCTGACCGCCGCCGGAATCCACTTCGAGTTCTGGGTCGGCGCTGCGACTCTGGAGCTTCCCCTGAACCGGATCACCGGGCTGCGCGTCGCCGACAGCTTCCAAGGCGTCTCCAAGGGACTGCCCGTCGTGATCGTCGGCTTCACCGACCCCGCGGGGACCGCTGACGAAACCGCCTGGATATTCGCCGACCACAAAACCGTTGTCAGCGAGCTGGAAGACCTGCTATCATAACCACCCGTTTCGTCCGGGCGATTAGCTCAGCTGGTTAGAGCGCCGCTTTCACAGAGCGGAAGTCACTGGTTCGAATCCAGTATCGCCCACCATATTCAAACGACGGCCCCCGGGCCGTCGTTTTGGCATTCCCCCGGATGGCGGCATATGTGCGGCCGTCGATGATGGGGCTCCGCCGCCGTTGAGCCGATGCAGTTTCTGTGGAAGCCGGGATGTATATTTCACCACTCAGTTGGGAGAATCGGGTGATCCATCCCCCGGCATTCTGAGCCTCGAGGTCGGCAGCGT